>JALVFB010000104.1 GCA_027030295.1 Hyphomicrobiales bacterium | reverse complement strand
GCCGAGACGGTCGAGGACATGCGCAACGAGGTCATCGAGCGCCTGGTGACCACCCACATCCCGCCCGGCGAATACGCCGACAAGTGGGATGCCGAGGGCCTGCAGAAGCGCGTGGAGGAGGTGCTGGGCCTTGAGCTGCCCATCGTGGACTGGGCCAACGAGGAAGGCATCGCCGATGAGGAGATTCGCGACCGCATCCTCAAGGCGGCGGAAGAGCACTACGCGAAGAAACGCGAGAAATACGGCGACGAGATCATGCATCTCGTCGAAAAGGAGATTCTGCTGCGCGCCATCGACGAGCTGTGGCGCGAGCATCTGGTGAAGCTGGAGCACCTTCGCCAGGCGGTGGCCTTCCGCGGCTATGGCCAGCGCGATCCGCTGCAGGAATACAAGACGGAAGCCTTCGTGCTGTTCGAGAACATGATCGAGGAGCTGCAGGAGCTGGTCACCGCGCAGCTGATGCGCGTGGAGCTGATGACGGAAGAGGAGATGCAGCAGGTGCAGCAGGGCCTGCCCGCCGCCGGCGAGCTGCCCGAAATGCAGGCGCATCATTTCGATCCGTTCACCGGCGTGGACGAAATGGACGACGAGGTCATCGAGGCCAGTTTCGGCGAAGGCCCGGCCCCGGCGTCGAACATCCGCGTGCCGCCGGAGATGCGCGACCCGGAAGATCCCTCCACCTGGGGCAAGGTGGGCCGCAACGAACCCTGCCCCTGCGGTTCGGGCAAGAAATACAAGCGCTGCCACGGCAAGCTGGCCTGAAGCCAGTAGCCAGTAGCCAGAAATCAGAAGCCGGGGTCAACCACTCCTGCGTCATACCCGGGCTTGTCCCGGGTATCCAGAGCAGCCTTTCACCATGCATCGGGCGCTGCATCAAGAATTTCCGGATCGCGACCTCGCCGCACCTTGCTTCTGGATTGCCGTGACAAGAGTTCAGCCCGGCAATGGCATCGAAGGATGGCTGGAGTATTCATCATTTGGAGCACCATGCGTTCGAGGCGCTCATCGTCAGGCATGGGGACTAGAAAAGATTCGTCCGGCCAATCAGCGCGCGATACATGCATGAACATGCATGAAAAAGAGGTGAAGCATTATGAAAGGCACCGACAAGAGAGGCCTCAAACCGATTCCGAAACTGATGACGGATGAGCAGGCCGAGGGATTCGTGGAGAATGCGGACCTGACGGAATATGATCTTTCCGGTTTCCAGCCCGTCCGCTTCGAGTTCGAAAAGAAAACGGCGCGGGTGAACATGCGCCTGCCGGAATCCCTGTTGCGAGCGGTCAAGAACGAGGCCAGTCGCCGCGGCATCCCCTATCAGCGTTTCATCAGGCAGGTGCTGGAAGAGGCCGTGACGGGGAAGGAAAGTTCCATGACGCGGTGACGAAAAGCGTCGTCCGCGATAATGACGATCACAACGAAAACCCTGGCGGCAGGGGCAGACCGCCGGTGGCTTCCTTCATCTTTTCCGCCACCAGCGCTTCCATGCGCTCCTTTGCCTGATTGAGCGCGGCCACGATCAGGTCTTCGAGGATTTCCTTCTCTTCCGGCTTCAGCAGGCTTTCGTCGATGGAAACGTCGCGCACCTCGCCCTTGCCGGTCATGGTGACGCGCACCATGCCGCCGCCGGCTTCGCCTTCCACCGTGGCTTCCGCCAGCTCCTCCTGCATGCGCTGCATTCGCGCCTGCATTTCCTGCATCTGCTGCATCAGCTCGCCGATGTTCTTCATGGCTCTTCCCGTTCGCTGTCGTCCGGAATTTCCGAAACTTCTTCCGCCGGCCGCACCTTCAGGATGCGCGCTTGCGGAAACCGTTGCAGCACCGCCCGCACCGCCGCATCCTCCCGCGCCCGCTGCATCAGTGTGTCCTGTTGCGCGCGTTCCCGTTCCGCCAGCGTCGGCGCGCGCGCGTCGTCTTCCTTCAGCACCAGCCAGCGCCGTCCGGTGAGCGCCTGCAATTTCGCCGCCAGCTGCCGGGTGAAGTCCGCCGGCGCGCCCTCGGCCAGGCCGATCACCAGCCGCCCCGGATCGATGGAAACCGGCCGCACGTAGCGGCGGATGTCGTCGGCCAGCTTCAGATCGCGTTTCTCCCGCGCCAGCGCCACCAATTCCTCGAGACTCTTCGGCTGATCGGCGTCATCCGCCGCCGGCATCGAAACCGGTCGCGGCGCCGCCGCCAGACCCGCCGGCCCGCCCGGAGGCGCGGTGGCGGGCGCGGAGGCCGATGCGCCGGAGTGCGTTCCGTTTCCGCCCCCGGACCGCTCCCGCAGCTTGCGCACCAGCTCCTCCGGCGGCGGCACCTCGGCCACGTGCGCCAGCCGCACCAGCACCATTTCCGCCGCCATCTGCGGCTGCGCCGCCGCCTGCACCTCCCCCATGCCCTTCAGCAGCATCTGCCAGGCGCGCGCCAGCACCGGCACGGATACCTTTTTCGCCAGCGCCAGCCCGCGTTCGCGCTCCTCCTCGCTCACTGATGCATCCACGCCCTTCTCGCCCACAATGGCCAGCTTGGTCACCAGGTGGGTGAAGGCGGCGAGATCGGCCAGCACCCGATAGGGCGCGGCGCCAATGGCGTGCATGTCCTCGAAGCCCGCCAGCGCCGCCGCCACGTCGCCCGCCATGAGTTGTTCGAACAGCGTGATGACCCGCCCATGGTCGGCCAGCCCCAGCATCTCGCGCACGTGCTCGGCCAGCACCCGGCCGCCGCCATAGGCGATGGCCTGATCCAGCAGCGACAGCGAATCGCGCACCGATCCTTCCGCCACCCGCGCGATGGCCTTGAGCGCCGCCTCTTCCGCCTCCACCCGCTCCTTCTCGCAGATGCTTGACAGGTGCTTCAACAAGGTTTCCGCCGGCACCCGCCGCAGGTCGAAGCGCTGGCAGCGCGACAGCACCGTCACCGGGACCTTGCGGATCTCGGTGGTGGCGAAGATGAACTTCACATGCTCCGGCGGCTCTTCCAGCGTCTTCAACAGCGCGTTGAACGCCGCCTTCGAGAGCATGTGCACCTCGTCGATGATGTAGACCTTGTAGCGCGCCGAGACGGGTCGATAGGGCACCTGCTCGATGATCTCGCGGATGTTCTCCACCGAGGTGTGCGAGGCCGCGTCCATCTCCAGCACGTCCACATGCCGCGATTCGAGGATGGCCTCGCAATGCTCGCCGAATTCCGGCATGTGAATGGTGGGCTTGTCCGAAAGGGAATAGTTGAGCGCCCGCGCGATCAGCCGCGCGGTGGTGGTCTTGCCGATGCCGCGCACGCCGGTGAGCATGAACCCCTGCGCGATGCGGCCCGCTTCGAAAGCGTTGGCCAGCGTGCGCACCAGTGCGTCCTGGCCGATGAGTTCGTCGAAGGTCTTCGGGCGGTATTTGCGCGCCAGCACCCGGTAGCCGGAGCCTGCGCCGGCCGGTGGCGTCTCCTGTGGCGTGAGAGATTGGTCGCTCAAGTCCCCGGCCCTCGACACCCGTTGAAAAGGTGGAAGGCCGGACGAGTGACCCGCATTGCGGGCGCGCCTGGGCTGCTTCCTTCCGGACCTGACCCGCTGGGCGGCCCCTGCGTCCACCGCCGGCCTTCCGAGGTCATATATCGGGCCAAACGCGCGACGATGCAAGCCACTTGCCGGCGCACGAACAGATTTTCCACATGTTCCACAATGGTTCTTGAAAAAAGAGAACATTGCCGCTAGGTTGTGCGCGCAACGCGGGAGAGACAAGCGGGGGAAATGGCATGGTTGCGCGGGCGTTGACGGTGGCCTTCAACGGCATGGAGGCCGCGCCGGTGGATGTGCAGGTGCTCATCGCTTCCGGCATGGCGGCCTTTTCCGTCGTCGGCCTGCCGGACAAGGCGGTGGCGGAAAGTCGCGAACGGGTGCGGGCGGCGCTGCACTCGGTGGGCCTGTCGCTGCCGGCGAAGCGCATCACCGTGAACCTCTCGCCCGCCGATCTGCCGAAGGAAGGCAGTCATTACGACCTGCCCATCGCCCTGGCCCTGCTCACCGCCATGGGCGCCCTCCCGCCGGGGTTCGTCGCCGGGCGCCTGAGCATGGGCGAGCTGGCGCTGGACGGTGGCATCGCGCCGGTTTCCGGCGTGTTGCCCGCGGCCATGGCGGCGCTGGGCGAGGGCAGGGGGCTGATCTGCCCGGCGGCCAACGGCGGCGAGGCCGCCTGGGCCGGCGAGGAGCTGGAAATCGTCGCCGCCGCCACCCTGGTGCAGGTGGTCAACCACGCGAAGGGCCTGCAACCCCTGCCGCGTCCGCGCCCCGCCGCCGCCAGAAACGTTGGCGAACAGCCCGATTTGCGCGATGTGCGCGGGCAGGAAAGCGCCAAACGGGCGCTGGAGGTGGCCGCCGCCGGCGGCCACCACCTGCTGATGAACGGCCCGCCGGGTGCGGGCAAGTCCATGCTGGCGGCGCGCCTGCCTTCCATCCTGCCGCCGATGAGCGCGCGCGAGATGCTGGAAACCTCCGTCATCCATTCGCTGGCCGGCGCCTTGCCCGGTGGCGCGGTTTCCGGCGTCCGGCCGTTCCGCGCGCCGCACCATACGGCCTCGCAGGTGGCGCTGGCCGGCGGCGGGCACAGGGCGAAGCCGGGGGAAATGTCGCTGGCGCACAATGGCGTATTGTTCCTGGACGAACTGCCGGAGTTCGCCCCGCGCGCGCTGGAGGTGCTGCGCCAGCCGCTGGAAACCGGCGAGGTGCGCATCGCGCGGGTGAACTATCATGTGACATATCCGGCGCGCTTTCAGCTCGTCGCCGCCATGAACCCGTGCAAGTGCGGCATGGCCTTCGAGCCGGGGCATGCCTGCCGCCGGGGCCGGCGCTGCGCCGAGGATTACATGAGCCGCATTTCCGGCCCGTTGCTGGACCGCTTCGATCTGCGCATCACCGTGCCGGCGGTCAGCGCCGCCGATCTGAGCCTGCCGCCGGCGCGCGAGGGGTCGGCCGAGGTGGCCGCCCGCGTCGCCGCCGCCCGCCAACGCCAGGCGCGGCGCAACGCCGCCCTGGGCCTGCCGGCGGAGCGCGCCAATGCCCAGTTGCCGGTGCGCGCGCTGGAGGAGGTGGCCGCACCCGACGCCGAAGGCCGGACGTTTCTCAACAAGGCGGCGGAGGCGCTGCGCCTCTCGGCGCGGGGGTATCACCGGGTGCTGCGGGTGGCCCGCACGCTGGCCGACCTGGCGGGCGAGGACAAGGTGCGCCGCGTGCACATCGCCGAGGCGCTGGCCTACCGTGGCCGGCCCGGCGCCGCCGCGGCCGCCTGATGGCCCCGGCCCGCATGGCGCCGGTCATGCATCCCATGCGGCTCCGGGCGCAAAGGCCCCGCTTTCACCGGGTGCCGAACAGGCGGTCGCCGGCATCGCCCAGGCCGGGCACGATGTAGCCCTTGTCGTTCAGCTGTTCGTCCACCGCCGCGGTGATGATGCGCACGTCCGGATGCTCCCGGGCCAGGTTCTCCACCCCTTCCGGAGCGGCCAGCAGGCACATGAAGCGCACGTCCTTGGCGCCCGCCTCCTTCACGATGTCGATGGCGGCGACGGCCGAATTGCCCGTGGCCAGCATCGGATCCAGCATCACCGTGGTGCGCTTGTCCATCTCCTTCGGCAGCTTGCTGTAATATTGCACGGGCTTCAGCGTCGTCTCGTCGCGGAACAGGCCGATGAAGCCCACTCGCGCCAATGGAGACAATTCCAGCATGCCGTCCAGCAGGCCGATGCCGGCGCGCAGGATCGGCACCAGCGCCAGCTTCTTGCCCTTCAGTATCGGCGCTTCCATCTCCGCCAGCGGCGTTTCGATGCGCCGCGTGGTCAGCGGCAGGTCGCGCAGGGTCTCATAGCCCAGCAACAGCGAGATCTCCTTCAGCAACTGGCGAAACTGCGCCGAGGGCGTCGTCCTTTCGCGCATCAGGGTCAGTTTGTGCTGGATCAGCGGATGATCGACGAGAACGAGGTTTTCATGCATGTCGGGCCTCCCGAAAACGGCGTTTCCCGCGCGATGGTAGCACCGCGCGGCCGTGCGTGAAGCACGGGCGTCGGGTTATCAACAGGACGCGCCACGCGCTCTTGCCGTCATCCGCCCGGCGCGGCAAGCTGGCGCCGGCAGTGCGGGGAACGACAACCACGCGACCACGACATTCCGCATCCACAGGGGAGGGGACAGGATGAACAGGGACTTCTCGCAGCCGGAATACCGCTTTCACCCCGGTCAATGGTTCATCGGCGCGCAGATGCTGTTCGTGGCCTTCGGCGCGCTGGTGCTGGTGCCCATTCTCACCGGGCTTGACCCGAACGTGGCGCTGTTCACCGCCGGGCTGGGCACGCTCATCTTCCAGGTCGTCACCCGCGGCAAGGTGCCGGTGTTCCTGGCTTCTTCCTTCGCCTTCATCTCGCCCATCATCGTCGCTTCCGGCAAGTGGGGCATGGCCGCCACGCTGGGCGGGCTGGCCGCCGCCGGGCTGGTCTATCTGGCGCTATCCGGCATGGTGCGCCTGCGCGGCAGCGTGTGGCTGGAGCGCTATCTGCCGCGGGTGGTGACGGGGCCGGTGATCATGGTCATCGGCCTCATCCTGGCGCCGGTGGCGGTGAACCTGGCGCTGGGCAAGACCGGCGACGGCGCCAAACAGCTGGTGGCGCTGGGGCCGGCGTTGATACTGGCGGGCGTTTCGCTGGCCGCCACCATCGCCGCCATCGTCTGGGGGCGCGGGCTGGTGCGCGTCATCCCGGTGCTCATCGGCGGCATCGTCGGCTATGTGGCGGCCATCGTCATGGACACGATGGGCTATGACGTCATCAACTTCGCCCCAATCGCCAAGGCGGCATGGTTCGCGGTGCCGAATTTCACCTTTCCGGAGTTCAACATCAGCGCCATTCTGTTCATCCTGCCGGTGGCCATCGCCCCGGCCATCGAGCATTTCGGCGACGTCATCGCCATCGGCCAGGTGACCGGGCGCGACTATTTGAAGGACCCCGGCGTGGACAAAACGCTGCTGGGCGATGGTCTTGCCACCTCCGCCGCCGCCCTGCTGGGCGGCCCGCCCAACACCACCTATTCGGAGGTCACCGGCGCGGTGACCATCACCCGCGCCTTCAACCCCGCCATCATGACCTGGGCCGCCATCTGGGCCATCCTGCTCGCCTTCGTAGGCAAGCTCGGCGCGGTGCTGGCCACCATTCCGACGCCGGTGATGGGCGGCATTCTCATGCTGCTGTTCGGCGCCATCGTCGTGGTCGGACTGAACTCGCTGGTGAAGGAGGGCGAGGACCTGACGAAACCACGCAATCTCGTCATCGTGGCGCTCATCCTCGTTTCCGGCATCGGCGGGCTGACGCTGAGCTGGGGTGATTTCTCGCTCACCGGCATTGGCCTTGCGGGCATTGTCGGCGTGGTGGCGAACCTCATTCTGCCGGGCAAGAAGGTGGTGGAGCAGCCTTGACCAACGATCCGGCGCTGACGGACGATGCCTTTCTCGGTGGGCGGTTGCGCATCCTGCAACCGGCGAAGGGCTTTCGCGCTGGCATCGATTCGGTGCTGCTGGCCGCCGCCGTGCCGGCGAAGGCGGGCGAGGCGGTGTTCGAAGCCGGCACCGGTCCGGGCGTGGCGGCGCTGTGCCTGCTTTCGCGCGTGCCGGGCGTGCGGGTGACCGGCGCGGAAGCGAACCCGGACTACGCCGCACTCGCCCGCCGGAACGCCGAACGCAACGAACTGGCGGAAGTTTTCGAGGTCATCACCGGAAATGCCTTGCGCGCCGGCAAGCGGGACGGCCCGCCGGGTCTGTCGCCGGGCACCTTCGACCACGCCTTCGCCAACCCGCCCTATCACGCCGCCGATGCCGTGCAGCATTCGCCGCATGCGGACAAGGCCCGCGCCCACGTGCTCATGGAAGCGCCTTTGCCCGAGTGGGTGCGCACGCTGGCCCGCATGGTGCGCCCGAAGGGCACCATCACGCTGATCCAGCCCGCCGCCGCCTTGCCCGAGCTGCTTTGCGCCATGCAGGCGGCGAAGCTGGGGGCCATCGTCATCGCGCCCGTCTGGCCGCGCGCGGGCAGGCCCGCCAGCCGTGTGCTGGTGCGCGCCGTGCGTGGCGTGAAGACGCCGGCGCGGTTATTGCCGGGCCTGACGCTGCACGAAGAAGGCCACGCCTTCACGCCAGATGCCGAGGCCATTCTGCGCCACGCCGCGCCGTTTCCGGAACTGGCCCGGATCGGGTGAAGGAGTTGTGAAACAGGCATATCGGTTGTTCGGAGAGACGCTTGAATGAGATTATACCAGGCTGCGCAAAGGTTGACCGGTGAAAGCGCCCCGCGCTCCCGCCCAACCCCTGGGTTTTCAGAATTTGGGGGTTGGGCGGGGGCGCGGGGCGGTGGGTGGTTCTTTATGCATCTTGGTATTAAATGATGGAAAAACATTTTCCCCGGGCATTGGCGGCGGCGCGCGGCGCGGCTAGAAAGGGGGCATGGACGAACGGCTGAAGAAATACGCCACGCAGGACGTGCCGCGCTACACCAGCTACCCCACGGCGGTGCAGTTTTCGAACGACTTCGCGCCGGAAACGTGGGTGGACTGGCTGGGCGCGCTGCCCGAGGACGCCTCGCTTTCCGTTTACGTGCACATCCCCTTCTGCCGGCAGATGTGCTGGTATTGCGGCTGTCACACCACCATCCCCAACACCTATGAGCGCGCCGCCACCTATACCCGCAGGCTGCTGAAGGAAATCGCGCTGACCGCGCCGATGCTGAAGGGGCCGAAGGGCCGGGTGACGCATTTTCACTTCGGCGGCGGCACCCCCACCTATCTGGCGGAGGACGACCTCCGCGCCATCGTGGCGAAGGTGCGCGACCTGTTCGGCTTCGCGGAAGGCGCGGAGATCGCCATCGAGATGGATCCGCGCACCTTTTCACGCGAGAAGGCTTTCGCGCTCGCGGAGATGGGCTTCAACCGCGGCAGCTTCGGCGTGCAGGACTTCAACGCCCGGGTGCAGGAGCTGGTCAACCGCATCCAGCCCTACGAGATGGTGGCAGAATGCGTGAAGAACCTGCATGACGCCGGCATCGAGGCGGTGAACTTCGACCTGATGTATGGCCTGCCCGGCCAGACGGTGGACTCGGTCATCGAGACGGCGAAGCTGGCCGCCGGGTTGCGTCCGGATCGCATCGCCGTGTTCGGCTATGCCCACGTGCCGTGGTTCAAGAAACACCAGAAGATGATTCGCGACGAAGATTTGCCCGGCATCGAGGAGCGCTATGAGCAGGCCGTCGCCATCGGCGAGACGCTCACCGCCAACGGCTACACGGCCATCGGGCTGGATCATTACGCCCGCGACGACGATCCCATGACCACGGCGCTTCATGCCGGCACGCTGCGGCGCAATTTCCAGGGCTACACGGTGGATCCGGCGGATGCGCTGGTGGGTTTCGGCTGCTCGGCCATTTCCTCGCTGCCGCGGGGCTATGCCCAGTCCGCCCGCGACATGGCGAAATGGGCCACCCGTATCGAGGAAGGCCGCCTCGCCATCGACCGCGGCATCGCCATCACGCCGGAAGACCGCATGCGCGCGGAGATCATCGAAAGGCTCATGTGCTTCCTTCGGGTCGACCCGCGGGCGATTGCCGAAAAGCACGGCTTCGACCCGGCCATGCTCGCCGCGTCATACGAAAAGCTGAAGCCCCTGGAAGCGGACGGCCTGTGCCGGGTGGAGGAGGACGGCCGGGTCATCGTGCCGGAAGACAGAAGGCTGTTCGTGCGCACCGTGTGCACGGCCTTCGACGCCCATTATCAGCCCCGGCCCCAGCGCCACGCCAAGGCGGTGTGATACCAAGATGCGCAAAGGTTGACCGGTGAAACCGCCCCGCGCCCCCGCCCAACCCCTGGGTTCTCAGAATTTGGGGGTTGGGCGGGGGCGCGGGGCGGTGGGTGGTTCTTTATGCATATTGGCATCATTCCTTGGCCAATCCGGAAACGATGCTCTGACGCAAGTTGACGCGGCCGGTCAGTTGCTCGAATGCTTCCTTGTCGTCGCGCGTATCCATCACCTGGGCGCACTCCGGTGCGCACAGATAGGTCGCGCGCTTGCCATCGCGGTAGAGGGACATTTCCTCCGGATGCCCCGGGCTTACCACGACGTCGAACTGGGCCAGCCTGCGGCCCTTGGTGTCCAGCACGATGACGTTGGTTTTCCCAAAATTGCGGCCCTGCACCAGCACCTTGTCGCCAATGGCGGCCACGTCGGCATAGGCCGGGTTGCCCACGATGAGCGTGGCGGCCTTGCCGGCCACGTTCACCAGCGTCGCGGTATCCGGCGTCACCTTCACCGTCACCGCGTGCGCGCCCGCCACGCCCATCAGGCCCAGCGCCAGCAGAACGCCCGCGCCATGATGCGCCACCATCCGCAGAAATCCTTTTCCGGCCATGCCTGCATACCCCTGTTCGCAACTGCATACAAACTTCCACGGCTCCGGGAGCCGGCGTTTCTGCACACAACCTGCCAGAACAGGGTAAATTGCGGGTTAAGCCTCTTGCGCGAGGTGTCCGGCCAGCGCCCCGGCGATGAGCCGGCGCGTTTCCTCCACGCCATACAACGCCACGAAGGAACCGAAGCGCGGCCCCTGCGGCTGGCCCAGCAACACTTCGTAGAGCGTGCGGAACCAGTCGCGCAATGGCTCATACCCATGCGCCTTGCCCACTTCATAGACGAGGTTCTGGATGCTCTGCGCATCCGCCGTTTCGGGCAACTCGCCAAGCCGGCGCTCCAGCTCCATGAGCGCCGCGCGGTCGCGCTCATCCGGCGCGCGATAGCGCTTGGCCGGTTTCACGAAGTCTTCATAGTAGTTGATTGCGTAATCCATCAGCCGGTCCACTTCCGGGTGGTTTTCCGGCGTCGCGCCCGGCGCGTAGCGCGAAACGAAGCCCCACAGCACCTTCTTGTCCTCCGCATGCGCGGCGGAAACGAGGTTCAGGAGCAGCGCGAAGGTGATGGGCATGTCCACCTGCGGCGGATTGCCGCGGTGAATGTGCCATACGGGGTTGGCCAGCCTGTCTTTCATCTCCTGCTGCGGATATTTGCGCAGATGCGCGTAATAATCGTCCACGTGCTGCGGAATGACGTCGAAATAGAGCCTTTTGGCCGTTTTCGGCTTGTTGAACATGAACAGTTGCAGGCTTTCCTGTGTGCCGTAGCGCAGCCATTCCTCGATGGTCAGCCCGTTGCCCCTGGACTTGGAAATCTTCTGGCCGTTCTCGTCCAGAAACAGCTCGTAGATGAAGGTTTCCGGCGGCTGGCCGCCCAGCGCGCGCACGATGCGCTCGCCCACCTTCACCGAATCGATCAGGTCCTTGCCGGCCATTTCGTAGTCCACCCCCAGCGCATGCCAGCGCATGGCCCAGTCCGGCTTCCATTGCAGCTTGCACCTGCCCCCGGTGACCGGCGTCTCGTATCGCTTGCCGGTTTCCGGGTCGCGCCAGACGATGCTGCCCGCGTCCAGCTTCACCTCCTCCACCGGCACCTGCATGACGATGCCGGTTTCCGGGTGGATGGGCAGAAACGGCGCGTAGGTCTTGCGCCGCTCCTCGCCCAGCGTCGGCAGCATGATGGCCATCACCTCGTCGAACTTCTCCAGCATGCGCAACAGCGCGGCATCGAACCTGCCGGAGGTGTAGTAATCGGTGGAGGAAGCGAATTCGTAGTCGAAACCGAATTCGTCCAGGAACCGGCGCAACTTCTCATTGTTGTGGGCGCCGAAGCTCTCGTGGCAGCCGAAGGGGTCGGGCACCTGCGTCAGTGGCTTGCCGAGATTGGCCGCAAGCAGCTCCTGGTTGGGCACGTTGTCCGGAACCTTGCGCAGAGCGTCCATGTCGTCGGAGAAGCAGATGAGCTTCGTCTTCACATCGGCGATGGTTTGCAGCGCGTGGCGCACCATGAGCGTGCGCGCAACCTCGCCGAAGGTGCCGATGTGCGGCAGACCCGAGGGGCCATAACCGGTTTCGAACAGCACCGGCTTTTCGGGATCGCGGTCTTTCTGGCGTTCGAGCCGTTTCAGGATGCGCCGCGCTTCCGCGAAGGGCCAGGCCTTCGATTCCATCGCCGCCGCGCGCAGGGCCGGATCCACGCCGCTCATGTCGTCATTCCCTTCTGAACGTTCCGGATATTCCGGAGTAATGCCAACTTGGGCAAAGGCCGATTGGCTCGCAACCACCCCGCGCCCTCATCCGGGCCCCTGTTTCCACAATTCGAGGGCCCAAGTGGGGGCGCGGGGTGGTGGGTGGTTCCTCATATTCGAGAAGCATCTGCGCCGTTTGCGCGGGCGCGTCAAGGCATCTGCCCTTTTCAGCACACCGGAAAACCGGCATATATGGTTGCAATCATCATGTTCGCACAAGGAGGCCGTCATGCTTCGCGCGCTGCATTTCGCCATTTTGTCCGCTACCCTGATTGTCATGTCTCCGGCCCTTTCCCCCGTCGTCGTCAAGGCCGCGTCGGCGGCGGAGCAGGGCAAGGAAAAGAAGAAGGAGAAGGTGGACATCACCGCCGACGACATGCAGGTCTATGAAAAGGACAACAAGGTTCTTTTCATCGGCAACGTGAAGGCCATCAAGGGCGAAACGACACTGTATGCGGACAAGCTGGAGGTTTTCACCGAAAAGGAGAAGCAGCCCGACGGTTCGGAAAAGACCAAGGTGCGCCGGTTGATCGCCACCGGGCATGTGCGCATCGTCAAGCCGAAGGTGACCATCACCGGCGAGAAGGCGAACATGGACGTGAAAAAGGATGAAGTCGTGGTCACCGGCAATGTCGTGGTGAAAAAGCCCGACGCCACGATTCAGGGCGACAAGCTGATCGCCAACCTGAAGACGGACGTGACC
>JALVFB010000103.1 GCA_027030295.1 Hyphomicrobiales bacterium | reverse complement strand
CGTTCATTCGCTTCGCGCCCGAGGGCATGCTGCCCGCCACCCAGCACGTGCGCGGCTCCAACGACTGCGAACTGGCCGTGCGCGCCGACCGCATTCCGGGCCGGATCATCGTCATGGCCGCCATCGACAACCTGGTGAAGGGCTCGTCCGGCCAGGCGCTGCAGAACTTCAATCTGATGTTCGGTTTCGACGAAACCACGGCCCTGCGCCAGTTGCCGCTTTTCCCGTGAGCTTCCGCCGCCTCAGCCGATCCATTCATGCCCGGGGCGGGCATGAAAGAAGCCGTTGACGGCGGGCAGCGGCAGGCCCGCCTCCCGCAGGCGTGCATGCGCCTCCTCACCGGAGGCGCGCCCGGCGGCGGCGTCGGCGAAAATCTGCGCCACCCGCACCATGTCCACCGAGTGCGGCGACAGGCGCAGGGCGGAAACGCCGAGAGCGCGCAGCTCCTCCACCCGGGTGGAAAGATCGACGCAGCCATATGACATGGTCTGGATGCCGTTGACGGCGAGGAAGGGGTGCCCGTCCAGCGTGCGCACTTCCATGCCATCGGCATCCTCGTCGCAAACGTATTGGCAGGAATCCTTCGTCCGCCCGTGCGCGCGGGCGTGATAGCAGCGGGCGGACAGGGCCAGCGGCGCGCGCCCCCAGGCGTGCACTTCCGTTTCCGCACCATGTTGCGCAGCCGTCGCGGCCATGATGGCCAGCGACCGCGCCGGCATTTCCACCGGCAGGGCGAAGCGCCGCGCGCCCTTGTCCATCAGGAAGGCCAGGGTGCGCTCGTTGTAGACGTTCACGTATGGCCCGACGGCGAAGGGCCTGTCCTTCAGCAGCCACAGGGCGGAGATGTCGTTGACCTCGATCTCCACCAGTTCCGCCATTTCCACCACCTGGGCTATCGCGCGCCGGTCGACGTCGCTCATCACCTCCGCCAGCGTCGCCAGCGCCACCTGCTTGCCGGCCGCCTGCAGGCGTTCGATGACCTCGCCCAGGTGATCGAAATACAGCGGTGCGCGCTTGGAACACACCACCTCGCCGATGACGGCGCGCCGCACCGGCGCCTCGTCGGCGATGCGGAACCAGAAGTCGCGCCACCGCTCCGCCGGCCAGTTGAACAGCACCGGCCCCATCACGATGTCCATGCCGCCCTCCCTGTCCGTTTTTCAGCGCCAGGCCTTGGAGCCGAAGGCGCCGGTGGTGGTGCGCTGCCCCTCCGCCAGCGCGGACAGCGCGGCGATGTCCGGCGTGCCGCCGGCGGCCAGCGCGTCCAGCGCCTGGCGAAAGGCGGAAACCACCGCCCGCACGTAGGCCTTGGAGCGCTGCCGCCCCTCGATCTTCAGCGCCGTCACGCCCGCCGCCACCAGATCGGGCAGCAGCGGCACCAGGTTCAGACTGCGCGGCTCCTCGAACACGTATTTGCAGCGCCCCACCGGCGTGTCGTATCGGCCCTTGCAGATGGTGGGATAGCCCGCGCGCTCATCCGGGCCGTAGCGGTCGATGGTGAAGCCGCCCAGCCGGCTGTTCAGGTTGCCCGCCTCGTCCTTCTCGTAGCTCACCTGATCCGCCGGCGAGCACACGCCGTCCATGTTCGTCGAGCACCCGGTGGCGTAATTGGAAAGCGCGCATCGCCCCTCCGCCATCATGCCGATGTTGCCGAAGACGAAGGCCTCGATTTCGCACGGCACCTGTTCCTGCACGCGGCGGATCTCCGCCACCGTCAGGATGCGTGGCAACACCACGCGCTTGATCCCGAATTCGCGCACATGCCAGCGAATGGCCTCCGGCGAGGAGGCGCCGGCCTGCACCGAGAGATGCAGCCGTTGCCCGGGATGCTCGCCGGCCGCGTATTCCAGCACGCCGATGTCGCACAGGATCAGCGCATCGGCGCCGGCGGCCACGGCATCGTCCACCGCCTTGCGCCATTCCTCGAAGCGCCCGGCGGCGGGAAAGGAATTGATGGTCACCAGCACCTTCGCGCCCCTGGCATGGGCGTATTGAATGGCCTCGGCCATTTCCTCGCGGGTGAAATTCAGTCCCGGAAAGTTGCGCGCGTTGGTGGGGCCGACATAGCCGCAATAGACGGCGTCCGCTCCGGCATCCACGGCGGCGCGCAGGCCCGCCGGCGTGCCCGCCGGACACACCAGCTCCGGACGAAAGCCGGCATTGGCGCTCATGACGGGGTCTCCTCGAAGATGACGCGCAACGCCGCCAGCAGCCGCCGCAGAATGCCGGCCAGCGGGCCGAAGGCGGCGGCGACGTCTTCCGTCAGCGGCCCTTCCAGATCGTCTATGGCGTTGCGCAGCGCCACGATGGCCTCGGTGTCGCCCTCCACCACGATGTCGCGCGAAAAGAACAGGGCGTCGGAATCGGCCTCCGAATCAAGCAGGCGGAACAGCGCCTCGAAGGTGCCGGCGATGCGCACGTCATGGGCCGGCACGCGGTGGCGGTGGTAGGCCCGGAATGTCGGCGCGGCGGGCCTTGGTTGCAGCAACAACACGAAGGGAAGCTCCTCCACGTCCACCAGGAAGCGCCGCCCGGCGTTGTCTCCCAGGCGCGCGAACAGGCGCGGATGCTTGCGCGCGATGTCGGTGACGATGCGGTGCAACGGCGGTTGCAGCGGCAGCAACGGCGGTGGCGGCAGGCGCCGCAACAACCCCGGCGGCGGCAACAGCGCCCGCATGTCTCCCTCCGCCAACCGCCGCATCGGCGGCGGCGCATAGGCCCTCAACATGTCGCGAATGATCATGATTGCATCTCCCACCCCCCGGCTGCGGCTTCTTGCCACACGCTGGAAACCATTGGCATTGACCGGCGTCAAACCCGCTTGCGCCCGCCGCCGCACCGGCTATGGTGCGGCCGGGCGTGCACGCGGAGCGCGGAGGTGCGTGATGACGAAAACGGCGAGCGATCCGGACCTGGACGAGCGTTACCGGAAAGGCTTCCCCGTTTCCTGGGATCAGTTTCACCGCGACGCCCGGGCGCTGGCCTGGCGGCTGGCGGAGCAGGGGCCGTTTTCGGCCATTCTCGCCATCACCCGCGGCGGGCTGGTGCCGGCGGCCATCGTCGCCCGCGAGCTGGAGATCCGCGAGGTGGAGACCATCGGCATCGCCTCCTACGATTATGGCCGGCAGGGAGAGCTGAGCCTGCTCAAGCGCCCGGCGGAGAAATATCTGGCGGAGCGGGGCAGGGGGCTGCTGGTGGTGGACGACCTGGTGGACACCGGCAACACCATCCGCGCCGTGCGCGCTCTGCTGCCCGAGGCCCATTATGCCTGCGTCTACGCCAAGCCGGCCGGCGTGAAGCTGGTGGATACCTTCATCACCGAGGTGTCGCAGGACACCTGGATCTTCCTGCCGTGGGACATGGCGTTGCAGTTCGCCCCGCCCATTCGCGAGGGGCGATAGAGGATCACGATCCCCGCCGTCCACCCAGCAGGCCCATCAGATGGCGCCACAACAGAGGCCACTCGCCCTCGATGAGCAGACGGATGCCGAGCAGCGCGCCGGCGATGATGGCGGCGATGGCGATGAGGGCGGTGAGCGACAGCGCCGCCACGCCGGTCATGCCCTGGCCGATGGTGCAGCCGCCGGCGAGGATGCCGCCCATCCCCATGAGCGCCGCGCCGAACAGGTGGCGGCGCATTTCGTGCGCGTCGTCGAATCCCTCCCACACGATTTCGCCCTGCCGCCAGGCGGCGATGAAGGCCCCGGCGATGACCCCGAACACCCCGCCCACCAGAAACGAGGC
>JALVFB010000102.1 GCA_027030295.1 Hyphomicrobiales bacterium | reverse complement strand
CCTGCTGGGCGGTGGCCGGCGCGATGGCCGGCGTCAGCAGCCACAGCACGCAGGCCATGATGGCGAGCAGGAGGGCGCGGGCGCGCCGGCGCGCCAGTGCAGATGCCCTTGTGCGATCGACTATCATGTCGGCCCCCGTTGCGTGATCGCGCTCAGTGGCGGAAGTGGCGCATTCCGGTGAAGACCATCGCCAGCCCGTGCTCGTCGGCGGCGGCGATGACCTCTTCGTCGCGGATGGAGCCGCCGGGCTGGATCACCGCCGTGCATCCGGCGCCGGCCGCCTCCAGCAGGCCGTCGGCGAAGGGGAAGAAGGCGTCCGAGGCCACCACCGAGCCTTTCACTTCAAGCCCCGCGTGCTCGGCCTTGATGCGCGCGATGCGCGCCGAGTTCACCCGGCTCATCTGCCCCGCGCCGACGCCGATGGTGCGGTTGTTCCTGGCATAGACGATGGCGTTGGACTTGACGAACTTGCACACCTTCCAGGCGAAGATGAGATCGCGCATCTCCTCTTCGGTCGGCGCGCGTTTGGTGACCACCTTCAGCTCCTTGTAAAGCGCGAGATCGGCATCCTGCACCAGCAGGCCGCCGTTCACCCGCTTGAAGTCCAGCCGCGGCTTCGGCGCGCCCTCCCACATGCCCGTGGCCAGCAGGCGCACGTTCTTCTTCTTCGCCACCGCCGCGCGCGCCTCTTCCGTCACTTCCGGCGCGATGATCACTTCCACGAATTGCCGCTCGACGATGGCCTTCGCCGTCTCCCCGTCCAGCGGCCGGTTGAAGGCGATGATGCCGCCAAAGGCCGATTCCGGATCGGTTTGGAAAGCCAGGTCATAGGCCGCCGTCAGGCTGTCGGCCACCGCCACGCCGCAGGGGTTGGCGTGCTTGACGATGACGCAGGCCGCCCCCTCGTCGAACTGCTTCACGCACTCCAGCGCCGCGTCGGCGTCGCCGATGTTGTTATACGACAGCGCCTTGCCCTGAAGCTGTTCGGCGGTGGAAATGCACGGTTCCGCCGCACCCTCGCGGTCGATGTAGAAGGCCGCCTTCTGGTGCGGATTTTCGCCGTAGCGCATTTCCTGCTTCTTCACGAACTGGGCGGTGAAGGTCACGGGCCAGGCGTCTTCCGGGGCGTCGGGGTTCGCCACCACGCGCCCCAGCCAGTTGGAGATGGCGGCGTCATAGGCGGCGGTGCGGGCGAACGCCTTCTGCGCCAGCTTGCGGCGGAATTTCCGGCAGGTGGCGCCATCGTGCTGCTCCATGTCGCCCAGCACCTTGTCGTAATCGGCCGGGTCCACCACCACCGCCACGGAAGCGTGGTTCTTCGCCGCCGCGCGGATCATGGCCGGGCCGCCGATGTCGATGTTCTCGACGATGGTGTCGTAATCAGCCCCCTTCGCCAGCGTCTCCTCGAACGGATAGAGATTCACCACCACCATGTCGATGGGCGCGATGTCATGTTCTTCCATGGCCGCCTCGTGCTCGGCGTTGCCGCGCACCGCCAGGATGCCGCCATGAACGGCGGGGTGCAGCGTCTTCACCCGCCCGTCCATGATCTCGGGAAAGCCGGTGAGGTCGGAAACGTCCTTCACGGCGATGCCCGCCTCCTTCAGGGCGCGGGCGGTGCCGCCGGTGGAGACGATCTCCACCCCGAACTTCTCCACGAGGGCCTTGGCGAACTCGACAAGCCCGGTCTTGTCGGAAACGGAAACGAGCGCGCGGCGCACCGGCTGGGCCATGATCAGCTCTCCCGCTTGAGATGAACTCCTGCACACTGGCCATAGCAGAGCGCGGCGCGCGGGAAAACCGTCAACGGCGCGCGTGTGGATCATTCCAGCGGCAGCATGGGCGCATTTTCCCGTGCGTTGCGCCGAGAGCGCGTTCCCTTTGTGGCGGCGATGCGCGTCAGCTTCCAGTGCACCACGCGCCCCCCGGCCGGGATGTCTCCGCGCACGACGATCTGCCGCGTGGGCCGTGGCCCGGCGTCGCCGGCCATGAACAGGCTCTCCTCCAGCGCCACGGCGCCATCCCTGACCGAAAACGACCAGGCCACGCGGTTGGGCAGCACCAGCAACACCGAGCGCCCGTCCCGCGACAGGCTGGCCTTCACCGCCGGGTGCACATGAAAACGTATGACATGGGACCTCGCCTCTCCGGCGCCGTCCGCGGGCAGGAAGGCATCCTCGCCACGCAGGTCGTTGCCATCATCGCTCAGGAAAAGCCGCCGCCGCACGCGCAAGCCATAGGCTTCGTGGCTGGCCTCCAGCAGCATGCCGGCATCGGACGCCACCACCTCCGCCGCCACCGGCGCTCCCCCGGCCAGCGGCTGGCCCAGCAGGCTGCGGGTCAGCGCATTGTCCAGCAGCACGCCGGCATCGGCCTCGTCCAGCATGGGCATGCAATGCGCCGCGCTCAGCCGCGCCGCCACCGAAAGCCGTGGATCGCCGTTCATCGGCGCCCCACAACTGGTGAAGATCCGCCCGCTTTCACAGGAAAATTCCAGCGCCAATGGCGACAGCGCCGCCGCCGCATGCCGCATGGGCGCCGCCGGCGCGCCCGCGTCCACCAGCACCACGCTCCCCCCACGCGCCAGCCGCGCAAACCCGCTGTGCGGCGCATGGGTCAGCGGCGCGCCACCCACCGTATCCATGTCCAGCAACGCCTGCACCCTTCCGCGGCACGGCGCATCGCCGCCATGAAACAGCGCCAGCCCGCCATCGGCGTGCTGAAAGAACCGCAGCATCGGCAGGCCCTTTTCCGTCGCCGCCCGCAGCCCGGCCGGCGGCTCCAGGCCGAGGTGCTCCAGCGCCCAGCGCAAAGGCAGCAGCACCGCGAGCAGCTCCAGCAACACCTTCGGCGCCCGTGACACATGCCCGCCGTCGGGCAGGAACTGCCGCCGCAACTCCACGTCCAGTTGCCGCAGGCAGGCTTCACGCACCCGCTCGAACCCGACGATGCCCAGCGCCGCATGGGCCTGCGCCATCACCACCCACAGGGCATCGGCCGCCAGCAGCCCGGCCAGCGGCTGGCGCCGCAGCATGCGCATCTGGTTGGTGAACAACTGCATCAGGCGCGGCGCGAAATCGTCCTCCGCCTCTTCCAGCAGCAATGGCGCCGCGGCCACCAGGTTGATCATCCGCCGCCCCGCCACCGCCGGGCGCAGCGCGGCCTCCGGCAGGCCCCGGCGGCGCAGACAACGCGCCCAGTCCAGCACCAGCTGCCGGGCCGTCAGCCGCCACAGCCGCTGTCCCGGTTGCAGCAGCTCGAAAATCCAGTCGAAGGAATGCAGCTCTTCCTGCCAGCGCGCCGGCGCATCCGCACGGTCGAAAACCGTTCGCCCGCCGGCATGCACCTCGTGCCCGGCCAGCCGCCACAGGCCGCGATAGATATCCGCGCCCCGCGCCAGCACGGCCCGCGCCGGCGCCGGCACGTGCAGCGCCAATCCTTGCGCCCGCAAGGTCACGGAACGTCCGGGAAAAAGCCGCGCCGGCCGCAACATCCGCGCCGCCGCCCGCTGCGCGGCGGCCCGCAGCAGAATGGAAACATGCGGCCAGGTCGCTATCGACGACGCGTGCTGTGCGTGAGAAGGCATGAATGCCACCCTGCATCGGAATCGGCGAACCCCTGATGCCAAGGAAACGCCAGCAGGGTTAACAAAGAACTAACGGCAAGGAATCGTTAACCCGCCTCCTCCGCGGCGCACGCGGGCATGCCTCGGCGCCAGCCCGCCGAAAAAAGGGAAAGCCCCGATGTTCAACAGGCTTCTGCGCCAGCGGGCGCTTGAGCACGCAACGGCGTGTCAGGCTTGCGGCTGCGGCTCCAGCCCTTCCGCGCCACCGCCTTCGTCCTTGCGGCCGGTCACCGGCACGGCGGAAATGACCTCTTCCTCGCCGCCCTCGTCATCATCGCGCTTCGGCGGCTTGCCGGCCAGCAGATCGCGGATTTCCTCGCCGGTGAGCGTCTCGTATTCCAGCAGCCCCTGCGCCAGCGTCTCCAGATCCTCGCGCTTTTCGGTCAGGATCTGTTTCGCCGTCTCGTAGGCCTCGTCCAGAATCCGCCGCACCTCGGCGTCGATCTTCTGCGCCGTGGCCTCGGAGACGTGCTTCTGTTGCGCGATGGCCATGCCGAGGAACACCTCGTCCTGATTTTCCTCGTAGGCCACCAGCCCCAGCTCTTCGGAGAAGCCCCAGCGCGTGACCATGGCGCGCGCCAGCTTGGTGGCCTGCTCGATGTCCGACTGCGCGCCGGAGGTGACGTTGTCATGGCCGAACACCAGCTCCTCGGCCACCCGGCCGCCCATCATGATGGCGAGACGCGACTTCATCTGCCGATAGCGCATGGAATAGCGATCTTCCTCCGGCAGCTGCATGACCATGCCCAGCGCCCGGCCGCGCGGGATGATGGTGGCCTTGTGCACCGGGTCGGCGTCCGGCACGTTCAGCGCCACGATGGCGTGCCCGCCCTCGTGATAGGCGGTCAGCCGCTTTTCCTCCTCGGACATGGCCATGGACTTGCGCTCCGCGCCCATCATCACCTTGTCCTTGGCGTCCTCGAAGTCGGCCATGGTGACCATGCGGCGGTTGCGCCGCGCCGCCAGCAGGGCGGCCTCGTTCACGAGATTCGCCAGATCGGCGCCGGAGAATCCCGGCGTGCCGCGCGCCAGCACCTTCACGTCCACGTCCGGCGCCAGCGGCACCTTCTTCATGTGCACGCGCAGGATTTTCTCCCGGCCCTTGATGTCCGGGTTCGGCACCACGATCTGCCGGTCGAAGCGCCCCGGGCGCAACAGCGCCGGGTCCAGCACGTCGGGCCGGTTGGTGGCGGCGATGATGATGATGCCCTCGTTGGACTCGAACCCGTCCATCTCCACCAGCAACTGGTTGAGCGTCTGCTCGCGCTCGTCGTTGCCGCCGCCCAGGCCCGCGCCGCGATGCCGGCCCACGGCGTCGATCTCGTCGATGAAGATGATGCACGGCGCGTTCTTCTTCGCCTGCTCGAACATGTCGCGCACGCGGCTGGCGCCGACGCCCACGAACATTTCCACGAAGTCCGAACCGGAGATGGTGAAGAACGGCACGCCCGCTTCACCCGCCACCGCGCGCGCCAGCAGCGTCTTGCCGGTGCCCGGCGGGCCCACCAGCAGCGCGCCCTTGGGGATCTTGCCGCCCAGGCGCTGGAATTTCTGCGGGTCCTTGAGAAACTCGACGACTTCCTGCAGCTCCTCCTTGGCCTCGTCCACGCCGGCCACGTCATCGAAGGTGACCTTGCCCTGCATCTCGGTCAGCAGCCGCGCCTTGGACTTGCCGAAGCCCATGGCCTTGCCGGAGTTGGCCTGCATCTGGCGCATGAAGAAGATCCAGATGCCGATGAACAGCAGAATCGGCAGCCACGAAAGCAGCAGCGACGGCAGGAAGCTGCCCTCGTCCTTCGGCTTCACCCGCACGTCCACCTTCTTCTCCCGCAGCATCTTCAGAAGCTCCGGGTCGTTGGCGGGCGCGTATGTGATGAACGGCCTGCCGTTCTTCGTCTGGCCGGTGATCTGCCCATCGCGAATGACGACGGATTTCACGTCGCCCTTTTCCACCTGCTCCACGAAGCGCGTATAGGAAATTTCCGACGCCCGCACCTTGTGCGAAGGGTTCTGGAACAGGTTGAACAGCGCGAACAGCAACAGCGCGATGACGATCCAGACGGCGAAATTGCGGATATTGTTGTTCACGGATGCACCTCTGAGGAATGTCCGTTTGCGGCCCGCTCCTGCGACAGCTGCCACGTCCGGCTGGCCGGATCACGACACCGGTTGTGCCGCCCTGGCCGCGAATGCGCAAGCCCTGCCATCTTCAATGGCTAACGTGCCGGGCCAATGCTCCTGGCCTCAAGATAGGCCAACCGCCCACCGCTGCCAAGCGTGGCGCGAATGCAACCGCATGAATCTTTGGTCAGGAGGCTTCCGCCCCCCGGGAAGACACAAGCCCGCGCAACACCACCAGCGCCACGACGATGGAGACGACCGCGTTCCAGCCGGCCAGCGACAGCCCCAGGATGCGCAACGGCGCCTCGTCGCACAGCACCACCCGCTTGCTCAGATCCGGCAACGCGAGGGTGAAGTCCACCCCCGATGCCGTGCAGCTCGCGGGTCCCTTCCACCATTTCCACTCGATGCCGGCATGCCATGCGCCCAGCCCCGCGCTCACCAGCAGCAGAATGAGCGCCAGCGCCAGCCCCGCTTTCAGCAACGTGCGGTTGCTGCCGGCGGCCACCACGGTCAGCGCGAAACCAAGTGGAATGAGCGCGTACCACGGCTTGCGCTGCAGGAAACACAGTTCGCAGGGCTGATAGCCAAGCACGTGCTCGAAGAACAGCGCGCCGACGATCATGAACAGCGCCGCCGCCAGCACCACCGCCGCGGCGAAGGCCGCCGGGTCGCGCAGATATCTGGTGCTGCTGGCCATCACGCCTCCGGAGCCGGTCATCATGTTCTGGCTCAGAAACCGGTTTCCAGAGCCTGCTTCAGACCATTCAGAAAATCAAGCCGTTCGCGCAGGCGGCGGCGCTCCTCGTCGTTGCGCGCATCGGCCAGGTCTTCCTCGGCCCAGCGGAGTTCGCGCGCCAGCTTCTCGGCATTGAACTCCTCCAGCGGCGCGGCATATTCCGCCAGCACGCTGATCTCTTCTCCACCCGCCTCCACATAGCCGCCGCGCACATAGAACTTCGTCTCCGCGCCGGATATCTCGGTGATGCGCAGCACGCCCGGCCGCAGGATGGAGAGCACCGGCGCATGCCCGGGACGCACCTCGAAATATCCCTCCAATCCCGGCACCAGCACCTTGCGCACCATGCGCGAGGCCAGCTCCCTTTCGGGGCTTACCAGTTCCAGTTTCAGCGCATCGGCCATGTGTCCTCATCCCGACTGTGGGGCCATGCCCGGCTCCAAACCGAACCATGATCCGCTGTCTGCTCCGCGCCCCCGCCCAAACACCCTTGCAAGGCAAAATATCGGGTGGTTGGGCGGGGGCGCGGGGCGGTGGGCGGTCTGAATCAGACCGTCTCCGCCGCCAGCTTTTTCGCCTTCTCGATGGCCTCGTCCATGGTGCCGACCATGTAGAAGGCGGCCTCCGGCAGGTGGTCATACTCGCCCGCGCACAGGCCCTTGAAGCCCTTGATGGTGTCCTCCAGCTCCACGAACTTGCCGGGCTGGCCGGTGAACACTTCCGCCACGAAGAAGGGCTGGGAGAGGAAGCGCTCGATCTTGCGCGCGCGCGCCACGATCAGCTTGTCCTCTTCCGACAGCTCGTCCATGCCCAGAATGGCGATGATGTCCTGCAGCGCCTTGTAGCGCTGGAGAACCGCCTGCACCTCGCGCGCCACCTGGTAATGCTCCTCGCCGACCACGCGCGGATCGAGAATGCGCGAGGTGGAATCCAGCGGATCCACCGCCGGATAGATGCCCTTTTCCGCGATGGAGCGCGACAGCACCGTGGTCGCGTCCAGATGCGCGAAGGTGGTGGCGGGCGCCGGATCGGTCAGGTCGTCCGCCGGCACGTAGACCGCCTGCACCGAGGTGATGGAGCCTTTCTTGGTGGTGGTGATGCGCTCCTGCATCTGGCCCATGTCGGTGGCCAGCGTCGGCTGATAGCCCACGGCCGACGGGATGCGGCCCAGCAGCGCCGAGACCTCCGCGCCGGCCTGGGTGAAGCGGAAGATGTTGTCGATGAAGAACAGCACGTCCTGGCCCTGGTCGCGGAAATATTCCGCCACGGTCAGGCCGGTGAGCGCCACGCGCATGCGCGCGCCCGGCGGTTCGTTCATCTGGCCGTAAACGAGGGCGGCCTTGGAGCCTTCGCCGCCGCCGGGCTTGTTCACGCCCGATTCGATCATTTCGTGGTAGAGGTCGTTGCCCTCGCGGGTGCGCTCGCCAACGCCGGCGAACACGGAATAACCGCCGTGGGCCTTGGCCACGTTGTTGATCAGCTCCATGATGAGCACCGTCTTGCCCACGCCGGCGCCGCCGAACAGGCCGATCTTGCCGCCGCGCGGATAGGGCGTGAGCAGGTCGATGACCTTGATGCCGGTAACCAGCACCTCCGCCTCGGTGGACTGCTCCACCAGCGCCGGCGCCGGCTGGTGGATGGCGCGGCGCGGCGCGTCATCGAGCTGCGGGCCTTCGTCCACGGCCTCGCCCACCACGTTCAGGATGCGCCCCAGCGTGGCGTCGCCCACCGGCACGGAAATGGGCTCGCCGGTGTCCCTCACTTCCTGGCCGCGCACCAGCCCGTCGGTGGAATCCATGGCGATGCAGCGCACGGTGTTCTCGCCCAGCTCCTGCGCCACCTCCATCACCAGACGCTTGCCCTGGTTGTCCGTCTCCAGCGCGTTGAGAATCTCCGGCAGGTGATCGTCGAACTGCACGTCCACCACCGGGCCTTTCACTTCCACCACCCGGCCGATGGCGGCCTTTTCCTCGGCGGCCTTTTTCGTTGCCTTCGCCATGATTCCCCATCCTTCGGCTTGCTGTTCCGGCGGCGTCAGCTGATGGCCTCGGCGCCGGAGATGATTTCCATGAGCTCCTTGGTGATCAGCGCCTGGCGCTGCCGGTTGTAATCCAGCGTCAGCGTGCGGATCATCTCGCCGGCGTTGCGCGTGGCGTTGTCCATGGCGGTCATGCGCGCGCCCTGCTCGGAAGCGGCGTTTTCCAGCAGCGCGCGGAACACCTGCACCGAGACGTTGCGCGGCAGCAGGTCGTTGAGAATTTCCTTCTCGTCCGGCTCGTATTCGTAGGTGGCCGCGCCGGCGCCCGCTTCCTCTTCCGGCGCACCCTCGATGCGCGCCGGAATGAGCTGCAACGGCCGCGGCACCTGCTTGATGACCGAACGGAACTCCGAATAGAACAGGGTGCAGACGTCGAATTCACCCTTCTCGAACATGCGGATCAGCCTGTCGGCGATCTCGTATGCATGCGAAAAGCGCAGGCGCTTGACCTGCTTCAGGTCCACCGGATCGTCGATCATCAGGTCGCGATAGGGGCGCTTGAGCTGATCATGCCCCTTGCGCCCGACGCACAGGAGCTTCACCGTCCTGCCTTCGCCCTTCAGCCGCTCGATGTGCTCGATGGCGAGTTTCACGATGTTGGAGTTGAAGGCGCCGCACAGGCCGCGCTCGGCGGTGCACACCACCAGCAGGTGCACATCCTCCCGCCCGGTGCCGGAAAGAAACGGCGAAACGCCCTGCTGATCCTTCAGCCGCGCGGCCAGGCGGGCGATGACGGCGTTCATGCGCCGCGAATAGGGGCGCGCGGCCTCCGCCGCCTCCTGCGCGTGGCGCAGCTTGGCGGCGGCGACCATCTGCATGGCCTTGGTGATTTTCTGCGTCGCCTTGACCGAATTGATCCGGTTGCGCAGGTCTTTCAGGCTCGGCATGGCGCCCGTTCCATCCGTTCAGCGTGTTCAGCCGGCGAAGGCCCTGGCGAAGGCGGCCACCGCGTCATGCAGCTTCTGCCGCAGATCGTCCGTCAGCTCCTTCTGCTCGCGAATGGCCGCCAGAATGTCGGCGTGCTTCTCGCGCATGAAGGTCAGCAGCCCCTCCTCGAACTCGCGCACCTTTTCCACCGGCAACGGGTCGAGGAAGCCCTCCGTGCCGGCGTAGAGCACCACCACGATCTCCTCCACCGCCATGGGCGAGAACTGCGGCTGCTTGAGCAATTCGGTGAGGCGCGCGCCACGGTTGAGCATCTTCTGGGTGGCGGCGTCCAGATCGGAGCCGAACTGGGCGAACGCCGCCATTTCGCGGTATTGCGCCAGCTCGTTCTTGATGGAGCCGGCCACCTGTTTCATGGCCTTGATCTGCGCCGCGGAGCCGACGCGCGACACCGACAGGCCCATGTTCACCGCCGGGCGCACGCCCTGATAGAACAGATCGGTTTCCAGGAAGATCTGGCCGTCGGTGATGGAAATGACGTTCGTCGGGATGTAGGCCGAGACGTCGTTGGCCTGCGTTTCCACCACCGGCAGGGCGGTGAGCGAGCCGGCGCCCATCTTGTCGCTCATCTTCGCGGCGCGCTCCAGCAGGCGCGAATGCAGATAGAACACATCGCCCGGATAGGCCTCGCGCCCCGGCGGGCGGCGCAGCAGCAGCGACATCTGGCGATAGGCCACCGCCTGCTTGGACAGATCGTCATAGGCGATCACCGCGTGCATGCCGTTGTCGCGGAAATATTCGCCCATGGCGCAGGCGGCGAAGGGGGCGAGATACTGCAACGGCGCCGGCTCCGACGCGGTGGCGGCGACGACGATGGAATATTCCAGCGCCCCGGAATCCTCCAGGATCTTCACGAACTGGGCCACCGAAGAGCGCTTCTGGCCCACCGCCACGTAGATGCAGTAGAGCTTGTCGTTCTCGTCCTTCGCCGCGTCGTTGTAGCGCTTCTGGTTGAGGAAGGTATCGAGAATGATGGCGGTCTTGCCGGTCTGGCGGTCGCCGATGATCAGCTCGCGCTGACCGCGCCCGATGGGGATGAGCGCGTCCACCACCTTCAGCCCGGTCAGCATCGGCTCGTGCACGGACTTGCGCGGGATGATGCCCGGCGCCTTCACGTCCACCAGGCGCCGCTCCTTCGCCTCGATCGGCCCCTTGCCGTCGATGGGGTTGCCCAGCGCGTCCACCACCCGGCCCAGCATTTCCTTGCCCACCGGCACCTCGACGATGGCGCCGGTGCGCTTCACCGTGTCGCCCTCGCGGATGCCGCGGTCTTCGCCGAACAGCACCACGCCGACGTTGTCGCGCTCCAGGTTCAGCGCCATGCCGATGGTGCCGTTGGCGAATTCCAGCATCTCGCCGGCCATGCAGTTGTCCAGCCCGTGGACGCGGGCGATGCCGTCGCCGACGGAGAGCACGACGCCGGTTTCCGCCATGTCGGCGGAAGCCTCGAACTCGGCGATCTGTTTCTTCAGGATGGCGGAGATTTCCGCGGCGCGAATGTCCATTGCCTAGACCCCTTTCAGCGCACTTTTCAGGGCATCGAGCCGATGCTTCACGGAAGCGTCGATCATGCGCGAGCCGATGCGCAGCACCAGCCCGCCGATGATGTCCGGATTGACGGTATTGACGATTTCCACCTTGCGCGCGAGCGCCTTATTCAGCACCCCGGCGAGTTTCTTCTGCGCGGCGGCGGTCATCGGCTGGGCGGTGATGGCCTCCACCTCCACCTCGCCGCGGCGTTCGGCCAGCAGGCGCCGACAGGCGGCGAGCACATCCGCCAGCAGCGCCAGACGGCGGTTGGCGATCAGCGTATCCACCAGGCGGCGCGTCAGATCATGCGCCTGCGCCTTGTCCAGGATGGCCTGCATGACGGCGCGCTGTTGATCGGTCTTGAACAGCGGGGATCGAACGAAGCGGGCAAGCTCTTCCGATTCGGCCAGCGCCGCCGCCAGCGCCTGCGCGTCGCGCTCCACGGCGTCCACCGCGCCGGCTTCTTCCGCCAGCTCCACAAGCGCCTTCGCATAGCGCCCGGCGGCGCCCGATGTTGTTGCGGATGTCTGCGCCATGTCTGCTGTCGCGTCCCTGCCCCGATGCGGTCGATGGCCCCGTTCGCCGCCGGCCCGGTGCGCTCCCCTTGCCGCCTTGTCCCCGCGATCTTGCGCGGGCACGAAAACACGCCCGGCGCGAGGCTTCCCCGCGCCGCGGGTTCTCTAACACAGGGGGCATGGGGGTGCAACACGTTGCACGGAAATTGCGCATCCGTGTCGCACATGTGGGCAGTGCATGAAATGCATGGCGAGCGCGGGGTGGCGCGGGGCGGTGGGTGGTTCTTTATGCATGATAGTATTATACCAGGCTGCGCAAAGGTTGACCGCTGAAACCGCCCCGCGCCCCCACCCAAGCCCTTGTTTTCCATAATTTGGGGGTTGGGTGGGGGCGCGGGGCGGTGGGTGGTTCTTTATGCATGATAGTATTACAAGGGCCACGCGACCAGGATCAGCGGGATGGAAACCGCCAGCACGATCAGTTCCAGCGGCAGGCCCATGCGCCAGTAGTCGCCGAAGGCATAGCCCCCCGGCCCCATGATGATGGTGTTGTTCTTGTGTCCGATGGGGGTGAGGAAGGCGCAACTTGCCGCCACCGCCACGCCCATGAGCATGGTGTCCGGGCTCACGCCCAGCGCGTGGGCCACGCCCACCGCCACCGGCGCCGCGATGAGCACCGTGGCCACGTTGTTGAGCATGTCCGACAGCGTCATGGTGACGGCCATGATCAGCGCCAGCACCGCCACCGGCGGCAGGCCGTCGGTGAGCCACAGGATGCCTTGCGCGATCAGGTCGGTGCCGCCGGAGCGCTCCAGCGCGCCGCCGATGGGAATGAGCGAGGCAAGCAGCACGATGACCGGCCATTCGACGGCGTCATAGACGCGGCTCAGGGGAATGATCCGGAATAGCGCGAAGGCCACCACCACCGCGCCCAGCGCCACCGGCAGATAGACCACCCCCAGCGCCGCGGCGATGATGGCCGCCGCGAACAGGCCGATGGCCAGCCACGCCTTCTGCCGCTGCGAGACGGGAATGTCCTTGCGGCGCTTCAGCGGCAGCACCCCCAGCCAGCGGGCGGTCTCCATGAGCGTGTTGTCCGGCCCCATGAGCAGCAGCAGGTCGCCGGCGCGGATTTTCTCCCGGCGCACGCGCTGGCGGATGCGCCGTCCCTGCCGCGAAATGCCGGCCAGCACCACGCCGTGACGCGCCAGCAGGCGCAGGTCGTCGGCGGAGCGGTTGATGATTCGCGCCTCGCGCGGCGCCACCGCCTCCAGCATGCTCATGGAATCGGCCAGCAGGCGGGCGGCCTTGCGCGACTTGGACCAGTCCAGTTTCAGCGCCGCGGCGAAGGCTTCCAGGTCTTCCGGCGTGCCTTCCACCACCAGCACGTCGCCCTTGCGGATTTCCGTGTCGTTGCGCACCCGCTCGCGCCGCCCGCGGCGCACCA
>JALVFB010000101.1 GCA_027030295.1 Hyphomicrobiales bacterium | reverse complement strand
TCATCGCAGCCGACAACCTTTGAGGCCTCTATCAGCAGGGAGCCGGAGCCACAGGCGGGATCGCAGATGGTGTCGCCCGGCTGCGGGTTGGCCAGCTTCGCCAGCAGACGCGAGACGGCGGCGGGGGTGTAGAATTCGCCGGCCTTCTTGCCGGCGTCGGAGGCGAATTTGGAAATCAGATAGATATAGCACTGGCCGATGATGTCTTCCGAGACGCGGGAGGGGCGCAGATCCAGTTCCGGTCTGTTGAAGTTTTCCAGCAGGTTCTTGAGGCGGCGGTTGCGCTCCTTCGCGCGGCCCAGATTGGCCTCGGAGTTGAAGTCGATGTTGCGGAAGACCCCCTCCAGCTTGGCCCGGTTGGCGTCCTCGATCTTGTCCAGCGCGATGTTGATGAGCTCGCCGATGTTGGGCGCGTCGCGCCGGTCGTAAAGGTCATAGAAGCTGGCGCCTTCCGGAAGAACGAAGCGTTCGCGCTCCAGCCGGCGACGAATGCGCAGCTCGTCGTCGCCGTATGTTCTGCGATATTCCTCCAGGTGATCGTTCCACAGATCCGAGATGTATTTCAGGAACAGCATCACGAGGATGTAATCCTTGTATTGCGCAGGATCGACGGCGCCCCGGAAGATGTCGCAGGCCGCCCACGCGGCGTTGTTGATCTGATCCTGGCTCACCTGGTCGGTCATCCGATGCTCCCCTCTTGGTTCGCGTTTCACGCCGCCCGTTCGAGAATGGCGCCGAACAATCGCTCGCGTTGCTCGGCGAGCCGGCGCAAGAACCGTTTTTCCCGTCGCATCAGGGCGTCGAACGCAACGATGCGCCGTTGAGTGGGTATGTCGGGAACGGCGATGTCAAGTCTCTCCAGCGCCCGCACCGGAATCGTCCTGATGATGCTGCCCTGAGCGTCCGGCACCGAAGGAATACAGGCCCGCTCGCACGCTTTGCAATCGCTTTCGTCGCTCAAGCGGAAAGGGCATCTGGGAGGCCATGTTTGCCTCTCTGGCGGATGAAACCGTTCCGGAACGGGGCGTCATCGACAGCACGATCGCGCATGCACACCGCTCCACGAGAGAGGGAACAGGGGGCGCGAAAACAATGCAACGGGCGTTCGCGTGGCGGCCCCACGACCCGGATCCACCTTGTGATACCAATCTGCGCAAAGGTTGACCGGTGAACCCGCCCCGCGCCCCTCAGGCCCTTGTTTTTCATAATTTGGGGGTTGGGTGGGGGCGCGGGGCGGTGGGTGGTTCTTTATGCATCTTGGTATGACATCAAGGCGTAGCGTGTCTGGCTGCGCCAGCGTGGAGCGGAACCCGTCATTCCACCGCGCAAATGCCACAAAAAACCGCCCACTTTCGAGGCAAGCAAATACAGGCATCGCAAAGTGGTGGAGAGAACCTTTTGGCGCCTGAAGGACTTCCGTCGTATCGCCAAACGCCATGACCAGCGCCAGGCCACGCTTTTCAGTGGTATCTTGACGGTATCTACAAAACCAATTGCGACGGAAATGCTTCCCCAGCCCTTTGATTTCATGGTAGGCCCGCGGGGACTCGAACCCCGGACCCGCTGATTAAGAGTCAGCTGCTCTACCAACTGAGCTACGGGCCTGCCCAAAAAGCCTGCCGTCATCCACCAGCGGCACGGTCATCAAGCACTGCCGTCTGTATCAAAGCGTTCGGGCTTCTGCAAGCCCCCAGCAGCCTTCTCCTTGCATTCGATTTTTTTCGTCCGGCATGGCATATACACTCCGGGGTGGCGATTCCGGCCGTTTATACAGAAGGGGGCGCCAAGGTGCTGCGCGAGTTGCTCATCATCATGAACGTGTTGCTGCTGGGCCTGATCGTCGGCCTGTGGAGCGCGCGCATGACGGCCGACATGCCGGCCCTGGCGGGAACCGTGCAGGCCGGCGCCTGGCGCGCCTGGCCGCGGGCCGGCGTGGCCGACGCGCTGCCCTATGCCCACCTGCGTCATTATCTGGATGACGCCCTGCCGCCTTCGCCGGGAGACAGGCTGGAGCTGGTGGCGGAGACCGATGATGACGGGCGCCCCCTCTCCGGTCGCTGCGCCTATCGCCTGAGCGGCGCCATGTTGCCGGTGCGCAACTGGATTCTCGCCGTGCACGATCCGGAAAGGCGCGAACACCCCCTCGCCGCTCTGCAGGCCGCCGATGCCCTGTATCGGCCCGATGGCACTCTCCACATCCTCCTGGACCCGCATTTCCAGACCGGCAACTGGCTGCAAACCCCACGGCGGGCAACCTACAGGCTGGTGCTGCACCTGTTTGGCATCAGCCCCCTGCAACGCGACAGAATACTCGGAGCGGGCCTGTTGCGCATAACCCGGGTGGATTGCTCATGAGCCGATTTTTCCAGCTTGCGGGATTGTTTCTGGCGGCTGCCCTGGTGGCGCACCTGGCCTATGTGCTGCTGCTGCCACGCATGGCGGCCAATGCCCTGCTGGCGGAGCTGCATCAGGATCTGGGCGGCAATGTCTTTCACCGGCTGGACGGAAAATGGTTGCGGCGCATCGTGCGCCATCCGGTGCCGGAAGCGGCATATGGGGTGTGCGTGTTGCAGTTGAAGGATCACCCGGTGGAGCTCACCGGGCCGGATTTGCGCTCTCAATGGGCGGTCACGGTCTATTCCCCGCGTGGCGATGTGGTCTATGCCATCAACGATCGCCTGGTGCCGGAAGGAGATGTGCGCATCCGCTTTGAATATCGTGCTCTCGATTCATCCATGGGAGAGATTGCCCTGCCCAAACTGAAGGAAAAGACGCTGGTATTGCCATTGCAGCAGGCCTCGGCCCTCATGCTTCTGGAAGCCTGGCCCTGGCATCCGGGGCAGACGCCTCTGGTGCACCGGTTGATGAAGCGCCTGCGGTGCCATGCCGTTGCAGCCACTCGGCCGGCGCGGTCATGGCCGAATGCCGCCGCGCAAAAGGTTCCCATGCCGCGGCCGCGCCCGAAGCGCCCCGCCGGCGTGCCGTGATACCAATCTGCGCAAAGGTTGACCGGTGAAACCGCCCCGCGCCCCTCAGGCCCTTGTTTTTCATAATTTGGAGGTTGGGTGGGGGCGCGGGGCGGTGGGTGGTTCTTTATGCATCTTGGTATGAGATGTACGTTTGCCCTCACGCTCCTCATCCATTGGCGGCGCCTGCCACATCTGCTAACGAAAGCGGCGGACAAACCGGAGAGTGCCCATGCGTTCCTTTGACGACATCGCCGCCGATTTCGAGTTCCTCGACGACTGGGAAGACCGTTATCGCTACATCATCGAGCTGGGCCGCGAGTTGCCCGCCCTGCCCGAAGAAGAGCACACGGAGGAAAACCGCGTGCATGGCTGCGTCAGCCAGGTGTGGCTGAAGGTCGTGCCGGAAGGCGCGGGGCCGGGGGCGAGGCTGCATTTCATGGCCGACAGCGATGCCCTCATCGTGCGCGGGCTGGTGGCCATTCTGCTCTCGATGGTGGAGGGCAGAACCGCGCAAGAGGTGCTGGACATGGACATTCGCGGCCAATTGGAGGCGCTGGGCCTGCAGGAGCACCTGACCCAGCAGCGCGCCAACGGGCTGGCCAGCATGATCGAGCGGCTCAAACGGGAAGCCCGCAAGGTGGCCGAAGCCGCTTGAAATCCACGGAGAGCGGCGCCCATGCACACCCTGCGTCCGCAAACGGAAGAGGAGCTGGCGGCCCAGGTGGTCGACGCCGCCGCACGGGGGCGGCGTCTGCGGCTGCGCGGGCAGGGGACGAAGGCGGGCCTCGGCG
>JALVFB010000100.1 GCA_027030295.1 Hyphomicrobiales bacterium | reverse complement strand
TCGCCTGGTCGAACCAGCGGGCGAACAGGGCGAAGGGATCGTCGGCCCGGGCGAAATCCGGCTCGGCTCTCAGCGCCTTCAGCTCGTCGATGAGGTCGGACATCAATAAACTCCTGTTGCCGCCCACCGCCCCGCGCCCCCGCCCAACCCCCGATTATGTGGCAAGGTTGGGCGGGGCCGCGGGCGGTGAAGAAGGAGGGCGCATCCATTGTTCGCACCACAGATAATGGATTGCGCGCCCTTGTGCCAGCGCCGGGGCTGGGGCAAAAGAACGAACGGATGGATTGTGAGGAGTGAATATGGCCGATGAACTGTTGAAACGGCTGGAACCGCTGGCCGCCCGCGCCCTTGAGGCCGCCGCGAAGGCCGGGGCGGAGGCGGCGGACGTGCTCGTCACCGGCGGGGAGTCGGTGGAGGTGAACGTGCGTAACGGCGCGCTGGAGCATCTGGAGCGCGCCGATGGCGTCTCGCTGGGCCTGCGCGTGCTGGTGGGCAGGCGCCAGGCGGTGGTGAGCGTCGGCGACCCGGAGCACATGGACCTGATGGAGGCGGCCGAACGCGCCGTGGCCATGGCGAAGGCGGCGCCGGAAGACCCGCACATCGGGCTGGCTGATCCCGGCCAGGTGGCTAAGGACTGGCCAGACCTCGATCTCGCTTGCGACCGGCTTCCCGACGTGGAGGCGCTGAAGGAACGGGCGCTGGCCTGCGAGGAGGCGGCGCTGGCCGTGCAGGGCGTGACGAAATCCGTCGGCGCCGGGGCCTCGGCCAGCCGGTCGGCCGTGTTCCTGGCCGCCAGCAACGGCTTCGCGGGGGGCTACGTGCGCACCGGTGTGGGCGTTTCCGCCGCCGTCATCGCCGGGGCGGGCGCGGACATGCAACGCGACTATGCCTATGACAGCAGGATTCACGACGAGGACTTGCGCACGCCGGAAGACGTGGGCCGCGAGGCCGGGGTACGCGCGGTGAAGCGTCTGAACCCTGAAAAGCCCGAGTCCATCGCCAGCGCGCCTGTGATCTTCGAGCAGCGCATCGCCGGCTCCATCGCCGGGCATCTGGCCGCGGCCATCAATGGCCGCACCATCGCCAGAGGAGCCAGCTTCCTGAAGGACTCCATGGGGCAGCGCATCATGCCGTCGTCGGTGCGCGTCATCGATGACGCCCGCATGCCGCGCGGCGACGCCTCCAAGCCATTCGACGGCGAAGGTCTGCCAACGGCGCGGCTGGACGTGGTGGAAGGCGGCGAACTGCGCGCGTGGATTCTCGATCTCGCCAGCGCCCGTCAACTGGGCATGACCAGCAACGCTCACGCCAGGCGCGCCCTCACCGAACCGCCCGCGCCGGGCGCCACGAACTTTTTCATCGACAACGGTGAAATCACGCCGGAAGAGCTGATTCGCTCGGTGAAGCGCGGCGTGCTCATCACCGAACTCATCGGCATGGGCGTGAATATCGTCACCGGCGATTATTCGCGCGGCGCGTCGGGCTTCTGGATCGAGAACGGCGAGATCGCCCATCCGGTGAGTGAAATGACCATCGCCGGAAATCTGAAGGACATGTTCCTGAACCTCACGCCGGCCAACGACCTGACGTTTCTGGGCAGTCGCAACGCGCCCACCCTGCTGGTGGAGGGCATGACCATTGCCGGACAATGATGCGCCACACCACGCCAATGCGCCCGATCTGGCCGCCGAGATGGCGGCGGCGCTGGAAGCGGCGCGCGCGGCCGGCGAGATCGGCCTTGCCCGCTTGCACCAGAAGGTGCGGGTGCAACGCAAGGCCGACGGCTCGCCGGTGACGGAAGTGGATCTGGCCATCGATGCGCTGTTGCGCGAACGCCTGTTGTCGACCTTTCCCGAGGACGGCTGGCTGTCGGAGGAAGGCGAGAAGGGCTGTCACTGGCTGTCCTGCCACCGGGCCTGGATCGTCGACCCGCTGGACGGCACGAGCGGATATTTGCGCGGCGAGCCTTACTGGTGCATCGCCATCGCGCTGCTGATCGATCATGCGCCGGTGTTGGGCGTCCTCCACGCCCCGGCGCTGGGGCGAACGTGGCACGCGGCGGCGGGCCGGGGGGCCTTTTGCGACGATGCGCCCATCCACGTCAGCGACCGCGCGCGGCTTGCGGGTGCGCGCATCATCGGCCCGGCGGCGATTCGCAAGGCCCGCTGCTGGGATGCGTCATGGCCGGAGGTGACGGTGCGGCGCTATCCGTCGCTGGCGTTGAGAATGGCCTTCGTGGCCGACGGCACGGCCGACGCCATGCTGGCGCCGGGGCGGAAGAACACCTGGGATGTCGCCGCCGGCGATATTCTCGTGCGCGAGGCCGGCGGGCGGGTGGCGGACGCCAGCGGCAGGCCCTTGCGCTATGATGACGAAACGGCGAAGGTGAACGGCGTCGTCGCCGCCGGCGAAGGTTTGTTCGGGGAAGTGCTGGCGCGGGTGAAGGGTTTTCGCTGCGGCGGGCGGCATGGACATGTTCATGGCAGGGGGATGGCATGACGGACAAGGTTTTCGAATCGAAGCAATATCTGCATCTCGTCTTCGGTGGCGCGTTGAAGGACGTGCAGGGAGTGGAGTTCAAGGACCCGCACAATCTCGATATCGTCGGCATCTATCCCAATTACGCCGAGGCGAAAAAGGCGTGGGAGGAGAAGGCCCGCGCCACCATAGACGACGCCGAGACGCGTTATTTCATCGTCCACATCCATCGCCTGCTGGAGCCGGAAGAGGATTGATGGCGCGCATGGCACCCCGCTCATCCGGCAGCGGCGTCCGGGCCGTGGCGTTTCAGCAACTGGCGAAACCGCTCCACGTCCTCGCGTGAAGCGAACGCTTCCTTCGGCAGCCAGTGATGCACGTTGTGCGGCTGAAACAGGATGAAGCCCGCCTCGTCTTCCGCCACGCCCGTCAGACCACTCCAGGGAATCCGCGCCGTGTTTTCGCCTTCCACCCGCACGGTGAGGCCCGTATCGTCGATGCGCCAGTGCATGGCCCTGTCGGCCGCGGGCAGTTGCGCGAAGTTGCGGCGCATGAAGGCCCGTGTGATGGGCCAGTCGAAGACAAAATGCAGCGCCGCCAGCGCCAGAATGGCCAGCAGCGTGAACCACATCCCAAAATTCAGCGCCAGGAACACGCCCAAGGGGATGGCCGCCAGCAGCAGATATGAGCGCACCAGCGCTTTCCTTTCCCTGCGTCCGGCGCGCCACAGCGCCCGCCCGGCCTGAAGATAGGTCGGCTCGTCCAGCACGTAGCGCAGTTGAATGGGACCGTCAGTCATTCGTGATTCCTGTCCTGTTCATGACATTGACCACCCACCACCCCGCGCCCCCGCCCAGCCCCCAAATTGTCATGCCAAGGGGCCGGGCGAGGGCGCGGGGTGGCTTGCGTTGATCTGATTTTCGCAAATTGACATCAACCCTTCACTCCGGCGAAGGGCGCCGGCTCGGCTCTTTCGTCCAGCGGCCAGCGGGCGCGGGCGGAAACGGACAGCGGCGCGGTTTCGCCACGCGCGAGTTTCAGCGCGCCGGCGTGGGCCACCATGGCGGCGTTGTCGGTGCACAACGCCGGCGGCGGCACGGAAAGCCTGAAGCCATGCCGCGCCGCCACCTCTTGCAGCGCGGCGCGGATGGCGCGGTTGGCCGCCACCCCGCCGGCCAGCACCAGATGCGGGTTTTCCAGCGCCGGATGGCGGGCGCGGAACTTCGCGCAGGCGCAGGCCACGCGGTCGGCCAGCGTCTCCGTCACCGCCCGCTGAAAGGCGGCGCAGATGTCCGCCTTGTCGCGCTCGGCGATGTCCTCGCCCAG
>JALVFB010000099.1 GCA_027030295.1 Hyphomicrobiales bacterium | reverse complement strand
CCACCGCCGGCCGTCTGCGGGGCGTGGACGAACAGATGCGCGGCACCACCGAATCCCTGGCCGCCACCCTGACCGCCGCCGCCGCCCGCGCGGAGGAAACTCTTGCCGGCCTGCAGCAGGAAATCGCCCGGCTGGAGAACATCACCGCCAGCCTGCACGATGGTCACGGACAGATCGCCTCCCTCTTCGGCGATCAGGCCACCACCGTGGAAAACGCCCTCGCCGCCCTTGAGGAACAGCGCGCGCTGTTGCAAGAGCAGGTAGAAACCCTGAAAGAACAAGTGGTTACGGCCCTGGAACAGGCGCGCGGCGAGCTTGCCGATACCGGCTCCGGCGTCACCCACGCGTTGGAGGAAACCGCGCAGCAGGTGCTCGCCACCCTGCGCCAGGTGGCGGCCACCGCCACCGCCACCGTGGAGGAAACCGCCGGCAAGGTGTCCGGCGGCATGGAGCATGCTTCCGCGCAGGTGGTGGAAACCCTGCGGGACGCCACCCGCGAGGCCACCGAAACCCTTTCTCATGTCGCCGGCAACCTCACCTCCTCCATCGGTGAGGCGACGGACGCCACCCGCGAGGTGCTGGAAGGCGCCGGCGCCGCCATCGGCCAGCAGCTGGCGACTCTCACCGGCGACCTGGACACCCGGCTGGAGAACATCGGCGATCATCTGCGCCGGGCGCTGGACGGCGCGGCGGACGCCACCCGCCAGCATCTGGAAGGCACCGCCAACGCCTTCTTCAACCGCATCGACGACGTCTCCGCCCGCTTCACCGAAACGCTGCACGCCACCGCCGAGCAGTTGCAGGCTCACGGCAGCAGCACCACGCAGCAACTTGACGAAGCGCTGCGCGCCCATGTGCAGCATCTCCAGCAGGCCGCGGCGGAAAGCGCCGCCACCGTGGAAAAGGCCACCGGCGGCGCCATGCAGCGCATGCGGGAGCTGACCGGATCGCTGGAAGAGAACCTGCTTTCCGTCTCCGGTTCCTTCCTGCACAACGTCAGCAGCGCCCGCGCCGAACTGGAGGACTATCTGCAGCGCGCCACCGGCGAGCTGGCCGAGGACATGCGGAAGGTGACCGAACAGGTCTTCACCCACGCCCGCGAAACCGGCGAGCAGGTGCGCCAGCGGCTTTCCGGCGCCACCGCCGAGCTGACCGGCGAGCTGGACCGCGGCGCCGCCACCCTTTCCACCCGCCTGCAGGAGGTCGTCGGGCAGCTCCACCAGCAGGTGGAAGAAGCCGCCACCAGCTTCTTCGGCCACATCGACAACGCCACCGGCCGCATGACCGCCACGCTGGACGCCGGCATCGGCAAGCTGGAGAGCGTCGGCGAGCAAACGGCCGGCAAGCTCGCGGCCAGCCTGGAGACGCTGGTGGCCGGCATCGACGGCCGCATCGGCGAGGCCGGCGGCAAGGTGCTCGACCGCGTCGAACAGACCGGAACCAACCTGACCGCCACGCTGAGCGAGCTTTCCACCCACCTGGGCGAAATGCTCGATATGGGCACCCAAAGGATCGCCGAAGTGACCGACAACGCGCGCACGGCCGCCAGCCAGGCCGCGGAAACGGCCCGCAGCGCCGCCGCCGAGATCGGCAACGCCGGCGAGATGCTGGCCGAGCATCTGACCGGCACCCGAGAAACGATCATCCAGCACCTGGCGGAAACCGGCGAGCGCCTGCTGGCCGAGCTGGCCCGCACCAGCGGCACCGTGGACGAGAAGATGAACGAAGCCGCCAATGGCCTGGTTGCCACCATCCGCTCCACCGGCGGCAACGTCATCACCTCCATGAAGGGCCTGCACGGCGAGCTGCAACAACGCCTGGAGGCCGCCAACGCCCTGCTCTCCGAGGTGTCCGGCCAGGTGGCGGAGCATCTGGACTCCACCGGCCAGCACTTCGTGCAGACGCTGGACACCGCCGCCGGCAGCGTCCTGGACGGCCTCAACCAGGCCGCCGAAACCTTCGACGCCCGGCTTGCCAGCGCCGCCGGCGCCATCACCGGCCAGGTGGACGAGAAGGCCGCCGAAATCATCAGGCATCTTCAGAGCGCCACCGATGCCCTGGCCACCCAGGCGGAACGTTCCGCCACCGGCTTCGGCGAGGCCGTGACCCACTTCAAGGCCGACCTGCAACAGCAGAACGAGGTGCTGGCCGAGCATCTGCAAGAACTGACCGATACCGTCGCCCACAAGCTGGAAGGCACCTCCACCCAGATCACCGGGCGTTTCCAGGAGACGGCGCAGTCGCTGGCCGAGCAGCTCACGCAGGCCTCGCAGACCATCACCAATGCCTCCACCGTCTTCGAGACGCGTGTGGGCGAGCTGCTGGCCGAACGCGAGAACATGTTCGCAGGCATCGTCACCGACATCGAAAACCGCCTGCGCGAAACCGATCACCTGGTCCGCGAGTGGATCGGCAACATCGACGGATCGCTGGAGCATACTACGCAACACGCCAGTGAAGTGGCCACCCTGCTGGAAAGCCACGCCCATGCCGCCGCCGACGCCCTGCGCCAGGGCATCGCCGAGATCGAACAGGCGGCGGAAGGCCGGTTGAGTCATCTGACGGGTATTATCCGCGAGCAGCACGAACGCCTCACCGCCGCCATCCAGAACATGCTGCAACAGACCACCGAGGACTTCTCCACCACCGCCAACCTGCTCAAGCAGGTCGCCCAGCAGGTGGTGCAGGAGGTGGAGATGGTGCGCGGCGAGCTGAAGCAGGCCATGCTGGAGCTGCCGGAAAAGGCCCGCACCAACACCGAGGAAATGCACCGCATGGTTTCCGACCAGATCGCCGCCCTGCAGGCCCTGGCCGACGTCGTGCGCCAGCAGGCCATGGCCATGGAGGTGTCCGGATCGGGCGTCTATTTCGGGGAGCCCCCATCGGGAAAATCTGAGGGCGTCGGGCGCGCTGCTCCGCGCGCGTCCGGCGCCCGCCCCAACAGCCGGCGGAGCACGGCAACCACCACCGGCGGCGCTCGCCGCGGTGCCGGCAAGACCGGGGCCAGCCGCCCGGCCAGCGGCGACACCCCCCTGGCCCGGCGCATCGACGAGCTGACCGATGCGGTGCACGCCGCCAGCCGCGAGCTGATGCTGGCCATGGAGGGCGCCCTGCCGGACGATCTGGAAGCCCGCTGGAACGCCGGCGACATGGCCGCCTACACCCATCACCTTGCCTGGCAAATGGCGCGGCAGGTGCAGGACATGGTCGAACACGACTACGCGCACGCCCCGCGTCTGCGCCAGGCGGTGGATGATTACATCACCATTTTCGAGGAGCTGTTGCAGGCCCTGTCCGAAAGCGAACACGGCGACGATCTGGTGCAGTCCTGCCTCGACTCCGACAGCGGCCAGCTCTATCTGCGCCTGGCCCGCGCCACCGGCCGCATGAACGACTGACGAAGAGGCGGAGGAGCCGATGACAGCGGACGCCGAACCGCCCTTCGCTCCCCTGCCCTGCCACCTGCGCGCGCGCGAACGGATCTGGCCGCTGAAGCGCGCCTTCACCATCGCCCGCGGCAGCCGCACGCAAGTGCGCTCCATCATCGTCGAGCTGCAAGACGATGCCGGCAACATCGGCCGTGGCGAGGCCGTGCCCTACGCCCGCCACCGCGAGACGCCGGAACAGGCCCTGGCCGATCTCGACGTCGCCCGCGATCGCATCGAGGCCGGCGCCTCGGTGCATGAGCTGCCGGAACTGCTCACCACGCTCGCCGCCCGCACCGCCCTGGACTGCGCCCTGTGGGATCTCGCGGCCCGCCGCCGGCGCGCTCCCGTGTGGACGCTGGCCAACCTCCCCGGCCCGCGACCGCGTGTGACGGCCTGCACCATCTCGCTGGCCACGCCAGAGG
>JALVFB010000098.1 GCA_027030295.1 Hyphomicrobiales bacterium | reverse complement strand
CGGCAAGGGCGGCGTGGGCAAGTCCACCACCGCCATCAACCTGGCGCTGGCGCTGCGCGACCTGGGCCTGCGCGTGGGCATTCTGGATGCCGACATCTACGGCCCGTCGCTGCCGAAACTGCTGGGGCTGAAGCAGGAGCCGCAGCCCGATCCGGAAAACCCGGAGAAGCTGGCGGCGCTGGAAGCCTATGGGCTGAAGGCCATGTCCATCGGCTTCGTGGTGGACGAGGCGACGCCGGTGATCTGGCGCGGGCCGATGGTGATGTCGGCGTTGCAGCAGATGATGCACGAGATCAGCTGGGGCGATCTGGACGTGATGGTGGTGGACATGCCGCCGGGCACGGGCGACGCGCAGCTGACCATGGCGCAGCAGGTGCCGCTGTCGGGCGCGGTGATCGTCTCCACGCCGCAGGACCTGGCGCTCATCGACGCGCGCAAGGGGCTGAACATGTTCAAGCGCGTGAACGTGCCCATTCTCGGCATCGTGGAGAACATGAGCTATTTCATCTGCCCGAACTGCGAGACGCGCCACGAGATCTTCGGCCACGGCGGCGCGCGCCAGGAGGCGGAGAAGATGGGCGTGCCGTTCCTGGGCGAGATCCCGCTGGATCCGGAGCTGCGCGAGCGTTCCGATTCGGGCCGGCCCATCGTGGCCACCGAGCCGGACAGCCCGCACACCGCCGCCTATCGGCAGATGGCGGAAAACGTGTGGGAGAAACTGCGCACCGGTCAGGCCGGCAAGCGCGCCATGCCCCGCATCGTGGTGGAATGAGCCACATCAACATCCTTTCATCATACGGGGCCGGTGGCATGCGCCATCGGCCCTTTTTCATGGCCAACTTGTGTGTTGGCGAACGCCGTCCGAGCAAATATGCTTCCGGTGAAACCAGCAATTCGAGTCGGAAGGCCCATGAAACACCCGATCCTTTCCCGCCGCGCCCTGTTGCGGCTGTTCGCCATCGTGCCCGGTCTCTCCACCCTGCGGCTGGCCGGCGTGGCCGCCGAGAGCGCCAATGGCGCGCTTGCCTGGAAGCATGGCCTGTCGCTCTTTGGCGATCTGAAATATGGCCCGGACTTCAAGCATTTCGACTACGTGAAACCGGACGCGCCGAAGGGCGGACGGGTGCGCCTTTTCGCCATCGGCTCGTTCGACAGTCTCAACCCCTTCACCTTCAAGGGCGAGGCGGCTTCGGGCGTCGCCTCCACCTATGACCGCCTCATCAAGGCGGCGCTGGACGAACCCGGCTCCGAATACGGCCTCATCGCCGAGGCCGTGGCCCGACCGGACGATTATTCCTTCGTCGCCTACCGGCTGCGCAAGGAAGCGCGCTTTCACGATGGCAAGCCGATCACGCCGGAAGACGTGATCTGGTCGATGGAGAACCTCAAGAAGGCGCACCCCTTCTACGCCTTCTATTACCGCGACATCGAAAAGGTGGAGCAAACGGCTGAGCGCGAGGTGCGCTTCACCTTCGCCGTGAAGGGCAACCGCGAGCTGCCGCAGATCACCGGCCAGATGCCGGTGCTGCCGAAGCACTGGTGGACGGCCGCGGGCGCCAACGGCAAGCCGCGTTCGCTGGCCGAAACGCTGCTGGAAGCGCCGCTCGGATCGGCGGCCTACCGGCTGGCGGACTTCAAGGCCGGCGAATACGTGACGCTGAAGCGCGTGCCGGACTACTGGGCGAAAGACCTGCCGGTGAACGTCGGCTACGACAATTTCGACGAGATCCACATCATCTATTTCCGCGACGAGACGGTGGCCTTCGAGGCATTCAAGGCGGACGAATACGACTGGCGCGACGAGAACAACTCCAAGCGCTGGGCCACGGGCTATGACTTCCCGGCGGTGAAGCGCGGCGACGTGGTGCTGGAGAAGTTCCATCTGAAGAACAGCCAGGGCATGCAGGCCTTCGTCTTCAACCTGCGGCGCAAGAAGTTCGCCGATCGGCGGGTGCGGCGGGCCTTCAACCTGGCGTTCGACTTCGAATGGGCCAACCGCAACCTGTTCCATGGCCAATACACGCGCACCAACAGCTTCTTTTCCAACTCCGAGCTGGCCGCGAAGGGATTGCCCGAGGGGCGCGAGCGCAAGCTGTTGCAACTCATCGCCGGGCAGATCCCGCCGGAGGCGCTGACGAAGGAATACAAAAACCCCGTGAACGAGACACCACAACAGCGCCGCGCCAACCTGCGGCAGGCCATGCGCCTGCTGATGGAAGCGGGCTGGCGGCTGGACGGCAAGGGGGTGCTCAGGAACGCTCAGGGCGAGCCGTTCACGGTGGAGTTCCTGCTGGTGTCGCCGGCGTTCGAGCGCATCGTGCTGCCCTATGCGCAATCGCTGAAGAAACTGGGCATTCAGACCAGCGTGCGCACCGTGGATTCGGCGCAATACGAGCGCCGCGTGAAGAGCTTCGACTTCGACATCATCGTCGGCTCCTGGGGCCAGTCGCTCAGCCCCGGCAACGAACAGCGCAACTACTGGGGATCGGCCGCCGCCGACCGGCCCGGATCGCGCAACCTGGCGGGCATCAGGGACAAGGCGGTGGATTTTCTCATCAATCGCATCATCTATGCCAGGAGCCGCGAGGAGCTGGTGGCGGCCACGCGCGCGCTGGATCGCGTGCTGCTGTGGAACTTCTACGTCGTGCCCATGTGGCACATCACCTATGAGCGCACCGCGCGCTGGAATCGCTTCGGCAAGCCGGCGCGCATTCCGGAGCATTCGGTGGGCTTTCCGGACATATGGTGGTGGGACGCGCAAAAGGCCGCCAGGATAAAGGGGGGCAAATGATGGCGGAAGGCGGAGAATGGTGACATCGCAGCAAGAGGAGCGTCTCCATGCGTCATTTTTCGCTTCTGTTTCTTCTGCCGCCGCTTCTCCATCTCGCCGCCGCCACCAGCGCCGCCGCGACGGTGGCCCTGAAGACGGAAACCATCAACCACGGCCCCGTTTCCGTGCGGGTTCGGTATGCGCCCGCGGAAAGCGAAGACGCCTACGACACCCCGCCCCGCGTCACCGTTCTTTATCGCGGGCGGCGCGTGGCCTCCCTGGTGCTGGAAGAGGTGGTGAGAAAACCGAGCGTCTTCATCACGCAGATGGATCCGGCCAACACCACCCCGGAGGTCGTCATCGCCGGCTATACCGGCGGCGCGCATTGCTGCACGGTATTCCGGGTGGTCACGGCGCCGCCGGGGCGCGAAGAGCGGCGCTGGAAAGTGGTTTCGCTGGGAGGGTTCGACGGCGGCCCGGAGAAACCGGAAGACATGGATGGCGACGGCCTGAGCGAACTGCGCCTGCAGGACGACCGCTTTCTCTATCGTTATGACTGCTACGCATGCAGTTATGCGCCGCCGCTCATTCTGAGCGTGCGCGATGGGCGCGAGGTCAACCTGACCCGCCGCCGCGCCTTCCGCCCCCTGCTGCGGGCGGAAGCGGAACGGGTGCGCCGGGACATTCTGACGATGCAGAAAGAAAACCCCAAGGAATCGCCCAACGGCCTGCTGGCCGGTTATGTGGCGGTGGAGGCCCTGCTGGGCAACGGTCCGGCGGCATGGCGGTTCATGCTGCGCCATCACAAGCCGCAGCCGCAAGACTACTGCCCCATGCCCAAGCCCGACGGCATCGAATGTCCCGTGCGCCCGCTGGAGATCTCGTTTCCGCTGGAGCTGTCCATCTTCCTGCGCGAAACGGGATATGTGGGCAGGCGCGATTAGGCTCAGGACCCATAAATCACGCGGCGCCAGTCTGGCGCAAAAACAATGAGAGGGCAAAGGGTTAATGTTGATTCAGGGTTTTTGCGCACACTACACGACACAGTTGGCGAGGGGGCGGAGAATCAGGTGAGATAGGCGATTCCGTCAATCACAACAGGGTCGCCTCTCATGCTCTCGAACATCT
>JALVFB010000097.1 GCA_027030295.1 Hyphomicrobiales bacterium | reverse complement strand
CCCACCTGCTTCGGGTTGCCCGGCTCGGCCTTCGGATGCGTGGCGGCCTTGCGCCTTTCCTCGCCGCCTTCCACGTGGCGCTTCTCCACCCGCACCACGCGCGGTTCGCCGTTCAGCTCGAAGAAGACCTTCACATAGCCCTCCTCGTCCTCCTCGCCCACGGCCAGCAGGCGCACATGCGGCGCCTTGCCCTTCTCGAGCTCGATGGTGGTTTCCTCGCCGATATCCATGCCATAGAAGAAGTTCATGGTTTCCAGCGTGGAAAGCGGGCCGAATTCCTCCGTCTTCTTCGCGTAATCGACGAAGACCTTCGGATACATGAGGTAGGAGTAAAGCTCCTCTTCCGTGATTTCGCGGCCCGCCAGCTCTTCCGCCTGCTTCTTCTCGGCCTCCAGGTCGGCGGGCGGCAGGTCGGCGCCGGGGCGGCCTTGAAGAGGTTTCTCGCCCTTGAGAATCTTCTTCTGCAGCTCCTTCGGCCAGCCGCCGGGGGGCTGGCCCAGCTCGCCGCGGAACATGGCCACCACGGATTCGGGGAAGGCGATCTCCTTTTCCGGATCGAGCACGTCCTCCGGCGTCAAGCCGGCGGAAACCATCATCAGGGCCATGTCGCCCACCACCTTCGACGACGGCGTGACCTTCACGATGTCGCCGAACATCATGTTGACCTCGCGGTACATCTTCGCGACCTCGTGCCAGCGGTCGCCCAGACCCAGCGCGCGGGCCTGTTCCTTCAGGTTGGTGAACTGCCCGCCGGGAATTTCGTGCAGATACACTTCGGAAGCGGGCGCGCGCAGGTCGGATTCGAAGGCCAGATAACGGGCGCGCACGGCCTCCCAGTAGTCGGAGAACGCGCGGATGGTGGCCGGATCCAGCCCGGTGTCGCGTTCGGTGTTGCGCAACGCCTCGACGATGGAGCCGAGGCAGGGCTGGCTGGTCAGCCCGCTCATGGCGTCCATGGCGGCGTCCGCGGCGTCCACGCCGGCCTCGGCGGCGGCGAGAATGCTGGCGCCAGCGATTCCCGACGTGTCGTGTGTGTGGAAATGAATTGGCAGGCCGGTTTCTTCCTTGATGGCCTGCACCAGGATTTTCGCCGCCGGGGGCTTGAGCAGTCCGGCCATGTCCTTGATGCCGAGGATATGGGTGCCGGTGGCCTTCAGCTCGCGGGCCAGCTTCACGTAATAATCAAGGTCGTATTTCGGGCGCTCCGGGTCGAGGATGTCGCCCGTGTAGCACATCACCGCCTCGCAGATCTTGCCGGTCTTCAGCACCTCCTCGATGGAGATCTTCATGTTCTCCACCCAGTTGAGGCTGTCGAAGACGCGGAAGACATCGATGCCGCTTTCCGCCGCGCGGCGCACGAAGCCCCGCACCACGTTGTCCGGGTAGCTGGTGTAGCCCACCGCGTTGGCGCCGCGCAGCAGCATCTGAAGCAAATGGTTGGGCATGGCCTCGCGCAACAGCCGCAGGCGCTCCCACGGGCATTCGTTCAGGAAGCGCATGGCGGTATCGAAGGTGGCGCCGCCCCAGCATTCCATGGAAAAGAGGGTGGGCAGGCGGTGGGCATAGGCGCGGGCCACCTTCACGATGTCGTGCGTGCGCATGCGGGTGGCGAGCAGCGACTGATGCGCATCGCGCATGGTGGTGTCGGTGAGCAGCAGGCGCTTCTGCTCCAGCATCCATCGCGCCACCGCGTCCGGGCCTTGCGTGTCCAGAATGTGCTTGGCCGTGCCTTCCATGGGCGGTTCGCCGGCCGCGTGCTCCGGCACGCGGATGAGCGGCAGGTGGGTGGGCACGGGGCGGCCGCGCACCAGATCGTTGCCGTTCACCGTCACGTCGGCGAGATATTGCAACAGCCGCACGGCGCGGGCGCGCGGCTTGGGGAAATCGAACAGCTCCGGCGTCTCGTCGATGAAGCGGGTGGTGTAGCCGGCCTCGCGGAACTTCGGGTGATCCAGCAGGTTGAGCAGGAAGGGGATGTTGTTGGCCACGCCGCGGATGCGGAACTCGCGCAGCGCCCGCAGCATGCGGTCGATGGCTTCCTGCTCGGTCATGGCCCAGGAGATGACCTTCACCAGCAGGCTGTCATAGTAGCGGGTGATGACCGCGCCATTGTAGGCGGTGCCGGCGTCGAGCCGGATGCCGAAGCCGGACGCCGAACGGTAGCCGGTGATACGGCCGTAGTCGGGCACGAAGTTGTTGGCCGGGTCCTCGGTGGTGATGCGGCATTGCAGGGCGTGGCCGAAGAGGTGGATGTCTTCCTGCTTCGGCACGCCGGTTTCGTCTTCATGGCCGATGCGCCCGCCCTCGGCGATGCGGATCTGGGCCTTGACGATGTCGACGCCGGTGACCTCCTCGGTAATGGTGTGCTCCACCTGGATGCGCGGGTTGACCTCGATGAAGTAGAAGTCCTCCGAATCCACGTCCATGAGGAACTCCACCGTGCCGGCGTTCACATAGCCGGCATGGCGCATGAGCCGGCGGGCGGCCTCGCAGATTTCGGCGCGTTTTTCATCGGAGAGGTATGGGGCGGGGGCGCGCTCCACCACCTTCTGATTGCGACGCTGCACGGAACAGTCGCGCTCGAACAGATGCACGATGTTGCCGTGTGCATCGCCCAGGATCTGCACCTCCACATGCCGCGCCCGCTCGACGAGCTTCTCGAGATAGACCTCGTCGTTGCCAAAGGCGTTGAGCGCCTCGCGGCGGCCTTCCAGCACGTTCTTTTCCAGCTGTTCCGGGGAGCGGATGATGCGCATGCCGCGGCCGCCGCCGCCCCAGCTGGCCTTGAGCATGAGCGGATAGCCGATCTCGGCGGCCAGCCGCTTCACCTTCTCCATGTCCTCGGGCAGGGGATCGGTGGCGGGCACGATGGGCGTGCCGGCCTCCTTCGCCAGGGCGCGGGCGGCGACCTTGTTGCCCAGGCGCTCCATCACCTCCGGCGGCGGACCGACCCAGATCAGTCCGGCGTCGGTGACGGCGCGGGCGAAGTCCGGGTTCTCGGAAAGAAAGCCATAGCCGGGATGCACCGCGTCGGCGCCGGCTTCCTTCGCCACCCGGATGATGCCCTCGATGTCCAGATAGGCCTTCACCGGGCCCAGCCCGTGGCCGATCAGGTAGGCTTCGTCGGCCTTGAAGCGGTGCAGCGAGAGCATGTCCTCGTCGGCGTAGATGGCGACGGTGGCAATGCCCAGCTCGTTGGCCGCCCGCATGATGCGAATGGCGATCTCGCCGCGGTTGGCGACGAGCAACTTGCGAATCTTCCTCGGCGCGGCTGCCATGACCCCTCCGGCTTACAGTCGTGCATCCATCGTTTCGCGCGCGGGCCGTTCCGGCGCGGTGGTTGTGGCCTGCGATAGCGGATTTTGCCGCGAGAGGCCAGATGTGGGGCGCGTCATTCCCGCGCCGTTTCGCCGCGCAGACGCGAGGAAAGCAGGTGAAGCAGCCCGCGCCAGGAGAGGGCGTGAGCGCCGGGGCGGGGCAGGGCGATGGTGAGCAGGTCGGCCGGCGGCAGTTTCGCGATGACGGCGTGCAGGATGGCGCGGGCCTCCAGTTCGGAAAGGGCGAGGCCGGGGCGCGGCAGTGGGCAGGCGGCGCGCGTGAGTGCCTTCGGCGCATCGCGGTGGCGTGCCGGCAGGACATGGCGCAGACCTGAACGATGCCACAGCATCATGGGCAGCAGCAGGGCCGGGTGTGCGTCTTCGTCCAGCACCAGCAACGGCAGGGGAATGATGCGACCGTCACCCTTGTCGTGTTCGCGCAGCCATTCGGCGCAGGCGGCGAGCATTCTCGTGGCGCCGGGGCGGGTGGTTTCCGCCAGCCGGGCAAAGGCGCGGGCTTGCGCATCATCGAACGATTCCAGCGCCCGCACGCTCCAGCGCGGCGAACCGGCGCGGGCGGCCAGGCGCATGGCGCGAGTGCGCTGATGGA
>JALVFB010000096.1 GCA_027030295.1 Hyphomicrobiales bacterium | reverse complement strand
TTGGATCGCGCCCCCCTGACCGATGGCGCTGTCCGCTTCGCGGCGCCGGGTGAGGCGGGGCCGATGTGCTGGAGGGCTGGTGGATGACCGGGCGGCGTCATTCAGTCCAGTGGCGCGAAGAGGGCGTCGATGTCGGCCTCGTCGAGGGTGAAGCGCTCGCTCTTGCCATCGCCGAACAGGCCCGCCGCCAGTTCCGCCTTCTTCCGCTTGAGCTGGTCGATGGCCTCCTCCACCGAGTTCCTCACGATCAGCCGGTGCACGAACACCGGCTTGTCCTGGCCGATGCGATGGGCGCGGTCGGTGGCCTGGCTCTCCACCGCCGGATTCCACCACGGGTCGTAATGGATCACCGTGTCGGCGGCGGTCAGGTTCAGGCCGCTGCCGCCCGCCTTCAGCGAAATCAGGAACAGCGGCGCCTCTCCGGCCTGAAAACGCCTGACCGGCGTCTTCCTGTCCTTCGTCTGACCGGTGATTTCCACGAAGCCGATCTTGCGCTTCGTCAGCTCGGGCCGGATGAGGTCGAGCATGGAGGTGAATTGCGAGAACAGCAGAATGCGCCGCCCCTCGGCGATCAGCTCGGGCAGCATCTCCAGCAGCCGTTGCAGCTTGGCCGATCCCTTCACCTTGCGCGCCGCCGGCAGCTTCACCAGACGCGGATCGCAACACACCTGGCGCAGCTTCAGCAGGGCGTCGAGCACCACGATGCGCGAGCGCGCCAGCCCCTTTTCGGCGATGGCCCGGCGCACCTTCTCGTTCATCATCAGGCGGATGGTTTCATACAGATCGCGCTGCGCCCCCTCCAGCGCCACATGCTCGGTGATTTCCGTCTTCGGCGGCAGCTCCCGCGCCACCTGCTCCTTGCTGCGGCGCAGCACGAAGGGGCGGATGCGGCGCACCAGCTGCGCCTGCCTGGCGTCATCGCCGTGCTTTTCGATGGGAATGCGGAAATTGCGGCGAAAGGTCTTCAGATCGCCCAGGAAGCCCGGATTGAGGAAGTTGAACAGCGACCACAGCTCGTCCAGGTTGTTCTCCACCGGCGTGCCGGTCAGCGCCAGCCGCACGTCCGCCCGCAGTTGCGCCGCCACCGCCGCGGCGCGCGATTTCGGGTTCTTGATGGCCTGCGCCTCGTCGAGAATCGCCGCGTGCAACGGTTGCTCCCGCCAGAATTCCTCGTCCCGGCTCAGCAGCGGATAGGTGGTCAGCAGCACGTCGTATTCGTTGGCCTTGGCGAAAAGCGCCTTGCGCTCCGGCCCGTGCAGGCGCAGCACGCGCAGGTCCGGCGCGAAGCGCTCCAGCTCCGCCTCCCAGTTGGGCAGCACCGAGGTCGGCATGACGATCAGCGCCGGTTTGTCCAGCCTTCCCGCATTCTTTTCCAGCAGCAGGAAGGCCAGCGTCTGCACCGTCTTGCCCAAGCCCATGTCGTCGGCCAGCACCCCGCCGACCCCGGCCTCGCGCAGGAAGGCCAGCCAGTTCAGGCCGTGGCGCTGATAGGGGCGCAGGCCGGTGCGCAGATTCGGCGGCGGCGTCACCTGCGGCAGGCCCTCGCGCGCTGCCCTGCGGAACACCTCCGCCAATTGCCGCGCCCGTTCATGGCCGCGCCATTGCACGTCCGGCATGCTTTCCGCCAGTTCCGCCAGGCCCGCCGCCTCCAGCGGCGAAAAGCGCAGTCTGTCCTCCTCCCGCCTGCTGAAGCCTTCCTGCATGTCGAGCAGCATGCGCAGCACCGGCAACAGCCGCTCCCCTTGCAGCGGCACCAGACGTCCGTCTTCCAGCCGCGCCCACAACTGCAAGCCCTCGCTCAGCAGCTCTTCGAGCAGGGCGTCGCGCTGTTCCGCGTCGTCCATCTCGAACAGTTCGGAGGGCAACTGGTTGAGGAGGTTCGTCAGCAGCGGCAGCAGGTTGACGCGCTCGCCAGCCACCTCGATGCCCATGGCGAAGGAAAACCAGTCGATGCCGGAGCCTTCCTCGACCTCCCCCCACCATTGCACCTCTTCATCGACCAGCCGGATGGGGTAGTCATCGGCCACCTCCACCCGCCAGCCCTTCTCCTCGCGCAGCCACGGCAGCGTCTCGGCGGAAAACCGGATGAAACGGCTGTCGTCTTCGAAGTAGAGCCTCCTCAGGCTCTCCGAGTGGAACATGCCCACGTTGGCGATGATGTCCGGTTCCGGCATCAGGAAATAGTCACCATGGTGCCGGCGCGGCTTGGAGAACAGGTCGCTGTCCGCGATGCGCACGAAGCCGAGATCGCGCAGGATGTCGCGCGCCTCCTTCTCCGCCTCGCGGTCGCGGGGGATGACGATCAGTTCATCGCCCCGTTGCCGGTCGATGCTGGCGCCGGGCGTGTCATCGGCGATTTCCTCACCATCATAATCGAACGTCAGGCGCGCAAGCGGCACGCTGATCTTCTTGAACGGCCTGGAATAGTAACTTCCGTAAGGTTCGAAGAACTCCGGATCGTATTTCAGGTTGCCCCGGATCAGCCGCAGCACCGGCGTCGGCTTCACCTCGCGCACGGTGACCCTTTCCGGCGTTTCCGGCGGCGGCAACGGCGCTTGTTCGGGGTTGCCGAAGGTCTTTTCCAGCCATTTGCGCACCAGGGCAGCATCGCGCGGGCGCAAGGGCGGCGCGGCGGCGAAGCGGGCGGCCAGGGCCGGGTTGACGCCCACATCCAGCGGCCCGCAAAGACCGGCGGCGGGGTCGAGATACCAGGGCGGCGTCAGCGGCAGGACACATGCAGCCGTTTCCGTCTGCCGGGTGGAACGAGTTGAACCGGCGGCCCCCTCGTCGGATCCTTCCTGTGCCGGCGACAGACGCACCCGCAGCTCCTGCATGCCGTCCTCGCGCCGATGCCAGAAGAAGACGCCGCGCCGTTCTGATCCCTTGTGCAGCGGCGGGCCGTCCAGCGCGCCATGATGACACCGGCCCGTGCCCAGAATCCGCTCCAGCAGCGCCGCGCCATCGGGCAGGAGGGCGAGATCATGATCCTCTTCCGGCCGCCAGAAATGCATTCCACCCGTGACATCCTCCATCCCCCAATAGAGATGGCGCAGGATGTCGAGATCGATGGGGCGCAGGAAGCGGGCGGGTTTGTCGCGGATGGCGTTTTCCGGATTGTAATGACGGAAATTCTTGCTGTAGCCCCCCTTTTTCAGCTGTCGGGTGGAGAGGATGCGGATGGTCGCCGAGGATTTTTCCTCTCCGCGATCGACGGGCGCCAGCACATAGACCAGGCGCTGAAGGATATTGTCGGGATAGGCGTTGGGGTCGAGGGTGGCGTCGCCGCCGCTGGCGGCCTGGCGCACCTGCTCCAGCCATTCGACAAGTCTATTGTCGGAAGAAGGGGAAGGCGCGGTCGCCGGCGGCGAGGAGGGAGTTTCTCTCGTCTTCTCATCCAGAGCGCTCTTTCTGTTCAGCAGCTCCCGGGCCGCCAGCAGAACGGCGACGACATGCTTGCAATCCTGGCCCACCGGGCAGGTGCAGTCGTTGTCGAAAATGATGTGGCCGCGTGTTCGAATTACCGTGATTTGTTGGTAATAGGTTCTGCCCGCGCTGCCCCCTACGACGCCCTCGATGAACATCTCCCGGACGCGGTTGCTTTGCTCGATGTGGACACGGCGGACACGCCCGTCCTCGTAATAGGCCAGGCCCCGCTCGAAAAACCTGTCCTCGAACGCACGCGCGATGTCTTGCCTGCCAAAGGGGATGTCCATGGGAAGGCTACTAACAATCTCCCGTGCCAGGATCAATTCGCTACCGGAAAATCGTGGAGAACCTCCGACACCGCACTCATACCAAGCTGCGCAAAGGTTGGCCAGTGAAACCGCCCCGTGCCCCTCAGGCCCCTGTTTTTCATGATTTGGGGGCAAGTGGGAACGCGGGACGGTGGATGGTTCTTTATGCGTCCTGGTATTATGGGGATCAGGCCCT
>JALVFB010000095.1 GCA_027030295.1 Hyphomicrobiales bacterium | reverse complement strand
CTTTCATGGATGTCATCCCTCTGGAAAAGCCCCCTGCCGGAGGAAAGAAAAATGCCAGGTCATGGGCATTTTTCTTTCCTCCGGCAGGGGGATGCCCAATGATGTTCGGCTTGCGCCGGCCCGTCAAGGGCGCCTTCGGCGCCGCGAAGCGGGCATGCCCCTTGACGGGCCGGCGCAAGCCGAATACCCGCTGCCTCCACATCATCCTCGCGCCGCCATGGCGTGCAGCAGTGCCTCTTCCTCGTCGTGCGCCGTCACCACCGCCTTTTCCGTGCACCCCTTGCGCAGCAGCGCCCGGCGGCGCAGTTGCGCCCCTTCCAGCCCGATGAGCCAGAACAGCGCCACTTGCGCCAGCACGGACGGCAGCGGCGGCAGGGCGAAGGTCAGCAGCCACAGCCCGCCGGCGATGCCCGCCTCGATCCATGCCCGGTGCCAGGTCAGCCACAGCGGGCCGAACAGGAAGGCGGGCCAGGAAAAACCTTCCTTCAGCACCACGGGCGTTTGCGCGCCGGAGCAGTGCATGAGGGAATAGAGCCGCATCACAGCGCCCCCTTGGTGGAGGGAATGGCGTCTCCCAGGCGCGCATCGATGGCCGCGGCTGCGCGCAACGCGCGGGCCAGCGCCTTGAAGCAGGTCTCGGCGATGTGGTGCGCATTGCGCCCGTAGAGGGTTTCCACGTGCAGCGTCAGCCCGGCGTTGATGGCGAAGGCATAAAAGAATTCGTGCACCAGTTCGGTGTCGAACGTGCCGATCTTCTCGGTGGGGAAGTCCACCCGCCACACCAGCCACGGCCGCCCGGAGATGTCCACCACCACGCGGGTCAGCGCCTCGTCCAGCGGCACGTAGGCGTGCGCATAGCGGGTGATGCCCTTCTTTTCGCCCAGCGCCTGTTTGAAGGCCTGCCCCAGGGCGATGCCGATGTCCTCGGTGGTGTGGTGCGCGTCGATGTGCAAATCGCCCTTCGCGCGGATGGAAAGATCCATCAGCCCGTGTTTGGCGATCTGCTCCAGCATGTGGTCGAGAAAGCCGATGCCGGTTTCGATCCCGGCCTTGCCGGCGCCGTCGATGGCGATGGAAACGGCGATGTCCGTCTCCTTCGTGGTGCGGGTGATGCTGGCCTGGCGCATGGTGTCCTCTGCAAGCCGAATACCTCTTCTCGCACCAGTGGTGCGGCGTGGCGCGGCCCCTGTCAAGCCGGCGTGGCCAAAATGGCAAACACGAGAAACCGCGCCGGCGAGGGGCGCGGTTTGTCATTTTCCGGCAATGAACGCTGCGTTCAGGCCTGCGCGCCCTGTTCCAGCCGCCTGATCTTCTGGTGCAGGCGCGAGATCTTGCGCGCCGCCGTGCGCTTGTGCATCACGCCGCGCTGCGCGCCTTTCATGATCTCGCCTTCGGTGACCGGAAACAGCTCCTTCGCCGCGGCCAGGTCGCCGGCTTCGATGGCCTTCTCCACCTTGCGGATGAAGGTGCGCACGCGCGACTTGCGCGCCCGGTTGATGATGGTGCGCCGCTGCGCCACGCGCAGGGCCTTTTTCGCCGCCTTGGTATTGGGCATGGATGTCGTCCCGTGCTGGTATCGCGTTCAAAACCCGAAAGCAGGCGTTCGCCGATGACGGCGCCGCCTGCGTTTGCCGGGCTTAATAAGCGCAAAAGCGTGGCGGGTCAACCATTCCGAACCTGGTGCCTGGCGAAAGCGGGCTTTGCGCGACCACGCTTCAGCGCGAAAAATCAAGGCCCGCTCCCCCACCCAACCTCCTGGTTCACCATATCGGGAGGTTGGGCGGGGGCGCGGGGCTTCTGCGCGGTCGCGCCTCAGCACCAGAATCAAGGCCCTCGCCGCTCGCCCTCCCCACCTCCTTGCGGACCATTGAGGGAAGTGAGGAGGGGGAGCGGGGAAGGCCGGTCGGACGCTTGCTCAAGAATCTTGCGGTGGGCGGTCGCGCTATGGCGCAAAACACCCCCCGCGCTTCAGCGCAAATCAATGCATCGTCTGGGCCTGCGCCGGCCCGCCTCTCGCTTGCGCATCGGCCCGCACACACAGCGATTCCACCGCCTCGCCCAGCAGCATCAGGGCGTTCGGGTCGGACAGGCGATGATCCGCCCCCTTGACGAGGGTGAAGGTGACGTCCGCCCCGCGCAGCGCGTTATAGGTCTTCAGCGCGTGCTCCCACGGCACGTCGGCATCGGCGTCGCCCTGCAGGATGCGCACCGGGCAGGCCACTTCCATGCCCTTTTCCAGCAACAGATGCCGGCGGCCTTCCTCGATGAGGTCGCGGGTGATGACGTAGGGGCTGTCGCCATACTGGCTGGGGATTTCGATGCGCCCGTGTTCCATCAGCGCCTTTTTCGCCTCTTCCGGAAACTCCTTCCACATCAGCTCTTCGGTCATGTCCGCCGCCGGCGCCAGCAGCACCATGCCCCTGACGCGTTCGGCCTCCGCCGGCGCGTCCTGCACGAGCTTGCGATAAAGCAGCAGCGCGATCCACCCGCCCATGGAGGAGCCGATGAGAATGCGCGGGCCTTTCGCCACCTCGCGGAAGATCGTCAGGGCTTCATCGAGCCACTTGCCGATGGTGCCGTCTGCCAGCTTGCCGGAGCTGGCGCCGTGCCCGGAATAGTCGAAGCGCACCGAGGAGCGCGCGCGCCGTTCGGCCAGCTGGCCCAGCGCGCTGGCCTTGGTGCCGCGCATGTCCGACATGAACCCGCCCAGCCACAGGAAGCCGCATTTCTCCGCCTTGTCCGGCGCCGCGCCGTCGTTGATCCAGGCGATGTCCTCGCCGCCTGCGCTTTTCAGGAAATTCGGGCCGTTGTCGCTCATGATGCTCGCTCTCCCGCGCTTTTTTGGCGTTCCCGGTTGCCAGAATGCTTGACTTGCCATACACGTTGCGAATCAATAAGGCCAGACGCTCCGCCGGGGTGGGGCGCCATTCTTTTGCATCTTGGCAAGCAGGGAGGCACGACCATTCGCAGGCCACACAGAAGCCCGAACAGACCGCGCGACGAGGGGCCGCGGGTAAACGAGAAGATCCGGGCGCGGGAAGTCCTGGTGATCGACGAGAACGGGGAGAAGCGCGGCGTTCTGCCCATCGAGGAGGCGCTGGCGCTGGCCGAGCAGGCGGGGCTGGATCTGGTGGAGGTCGCGCCCAATGCCGAGCCGCCGGTGTGCAAGATTCTCGACTACGGCAAATACAAGTATCAGGCGCAGAAGCGCGCGGCCGAGGCGCGCAAGAAGCAGAAGACCATCGAGGTCAAGGAAGTGAAGATGCGCCCCACCATCGACACCCATGACTATGAAGTGAAGATGCGCAACCTGCGCAAGTTTCTCTCCAAGGGCGACAAGGTGAAGGTGACCATCCGCTTCCGTGGCCGCGAGCTGGCCCACACCGAGCTGGGGCGCGAGCTGATGCAGCGCGTGCTGTCCGATGCCGGCGATGACGTGAAGGTGGAGCTGATGCCGAAAATGGAAGGCCGGCAGATGGTCATGATCCTGGCGCCGGAGAAGTGACGATTTCCCGGGCGTGGGAAGGGAAAGCGCCAATGGCGGCATGTCGCCATTGGCGCTTTTCCCATTGAGGTTTCGGGAAGTTGGTGGGGGTGTGGACTTCCGCGCGGTTGTGCCGCCATGGCGCAAAAGAAAGGCCCGCTCCCCCTCCCGGCCACTTGGCTTCACAATTTGGGTGGCCGGGAGGGGGAGCGGGCCGGTGCGATGCGCTTCAGCGCAACAAGAAAGCCCCGCGCCCCCGCCCAACCTCTTGCTCACCATATCGGGAGGTTGGGCGGGGGCGCGGGGCGGTGGGCGGTCGCGCTTCGGCGCAAGAAAGAAGAAAGGCCCGCTCCCCCTCCCGGCCACTTGGCTTCACAATTTGGGTGGCCGGGAGGGGGAGCGGGCCGGTGCGATGCGCTTCAGCGCAACAAGAAAGTCCCACGCCCCCACCCAACC
>JALVFB010000094.1 GCA_027030295.1 Hyphomicrobiales bacterium | reverse complement strand
AAGATGATCGGCTCGCGCATGGTGCGCATCCTGAGCTGGTATGACAACGAGTGGGGCTTCTCCAACCGCATGAACGACACCGCCGTGGCAATGGGCAAGGTGATGGGCTGAGCCTCGCACGGCAAGGACATCGGAACATGAAAACGGGGCCGCGGGCAGAAACCCGCGGCCCTTTTCCTTGCCTGCGCCGTTCCGTGATCAGGCCGGCACCATGGGCGCGGCGGCGCGCACCTTGTCGTCCACCGCCTCGGCGAAGCGCGCGAAGTTGTCGTTGAACATGGCCACCAGCTTCTTCGCCTGTTCGTCGTAGGCTTGCCCGTCGTCCCACGTGCCGCGCGGGTTCAGCAGCGCCGGATCGACGCCTTCCACCGCCGTCGGCACGGCGAAGCCGAAGAACGGATCGGTGCGGAATGCCGCCTCCTTCAGGGCGCCGTTCAACGCGGCGTGCAGAATGGCGCGGGTTTCCTGAATGGGCATGCGATAGCCCTCGCCATAGGGGCCTCCCGTCCAGCCGGTGTTCACCAGCCAGCAGTCCGCGCCGGTGGCGGCCAGTCGTTCTTTCAGCATCTTGCCATAGACGGCCGGATGGCGCGGCATGAACGGCGCGCCGAAGCACGCGGAAAAGGTCGCCTGCGGCTCGCTCACCCCTTCTTCCGTGCCCGCCACCTTGGCCGTGTAACCGGAGAGGAAATGAAACATCGCCTGCTCCGGCGTCAGTCGCGCGATGGGCGGCAACACGCCGAAGGCGTCGGCGGTGAGAAAGATCACGTTTTCGGGCTGCCCGCCCATGCCGGATTCGACGCTGTTGGGAATGTAGTGCAGCGGATAGGCGGCGCGGCCGTTTTCGGTAAGGCGGTCGTCGGAAAAGTCCGGGTTGCGCACATCGTCCAGCGCCACGTTTTCCAGGATGGCGCCGAAGCGCCGGCAGGCGGCGTAAATCTCCGGCTCCGCCTTCGGCGAGAGGTTGATGGTCTTGGCGTAGCAGCCGCCCTCGAAATTGAAAATGCCGTTGTCCGACCAGCCATGTTCGTCATCGCCGATGAGCCTGCGGGTGGAATCGGACGACAGCGTCGTCTTGCCGGTGCCGGACAGGCCGAAGAACAGCGCCGTGTCTTCCCTCTCGCCGACATTGGCCGAACAATGCATGGGCAGCACATTCTGTTCCGGCAGCAGATAATTGAGCGTGGTGAACACCGATTTCTTGATCTCGCCGGCGTAGGCCGTGCCGCCAATGAGCACCAGACGCTCCCGGAAGTCCAGCGCGATGACGGTGTTCGAACGGGTGCCGTGCGCCGCCGGATCGGCATGAAACGACGGCAGATGAATGATGGTCAGCTCCTCGCGGAAGGTGGCCAGCTCATGCTCGCGTGGCCGCCGCAACAGATGACGGATGAACAGGGCGTGCCAGGGGCTTTCGGTAACCACCCGCACGTTGAGGCGATAATCCGGATCGGCCCCGCCGAAGAGATCCTGCACATGGAGCGTGCGCCCCTCCATGTGGCGGCCGAAATCCGCCTTCAGGCGGGAGAAATGGGCGGGGCTGATGGCGGCGTTGTTGTCCCACCACACGGTGTCCTCGGTGAGATCGTCGCGCACGATGAACTTGTCCTTCGCCGCGCGCCCGGTGTGCCTGCCGGAAAGGGTGCGCAGCGCGCCATCGACGGTAACCAGTCCCAGCCCCTCCCGAATCGCAAGCTCATGAAGTTCCGGCTCGATCAGGTTGTAGATGGCGCGCTCCGCGGCGCCGAAAACCTCCTCGTCAAGCGTGTTGCCGTGATTGAATCTCCCCTCGTGTCGCACCTCTCCCTCCATGATGTCGCCGAAAATAATCCACTTCGCGAAAGAAAGAACCCGCCGCACGCCGAACGTGCGGCAGGCCCATTGTGTTTCAAATTATCCGATTCTGCAAATATTCTCAGGAGCGCACGATGAAGACGTGCACCGGCGCATGGCGCACCACGCGCGCGGCGTTCGGCCCCAGCAGATAGTCGCTCATCTTCGGCCGGTGCGAGGCCATGACGATGAGATCGCTGTTCAGCTTCTGCGCCGCGCGGATGATCTTGTGATAGATGGTGCCGACGGAGACGTGCCCTTCCGCGTCCACATCCTCCGGCACGTTCTCGTCCAGCCACTTGCGCAGTTCCTCGCCGGCCTTGGCGCGCGCCTGTTCCTCGAAATCGGCGGGAAAGAAGCTGCCGACCACCGGCAACCCCACGTCCGGAATCACGGTGAGCACGTCCAGCTTCGCGCCATGCTTGCGCGCCATGTCCAGCGCCACCGGCAGGGCCTTTTCCCACGAGCTGGGTTCGCCAAGCTCGATGGGCAGCAGAATGCGCTTGAATGTCACATCGGCCATCGTTTCATCCTCCCTGTAACCGGTCGCCGCGCTCAGGCAGCTGCGCCGGCGGCCTCGCCCTGTTCGCGCCGGCGGCGACGGAGCTGCGCGGCCACCACCAGCCCCAGCAGCAGCAGCGCCGGGATGTAGAACACCTCCTTCGGCATGCGCTTCGCCGGCTCGTATACGTTGGTGATGACCACCGGCTTGTCGCCGTAGAAGTCGAACTTCTGCGACAGGTGGAAGAAGGGGGTGCCCGGCATCGGCTCCTCCAGCTTCACCGTGTCACCTTCCACCTGCACCATCAGGCCGGACTTGCGCAGCCGCTCCTGGGGCGACTTGCCGTCCTTCACCTCCACCTGCAACAGGGTGGACTTGACGCGGTCGGGATCGTCCAGATCCGGCCCCGCCACCTTGATGCGCATCAGCTTGCCCGGCTCGGTGTTTTTCACCATGTCCATGATCTGCGCCCCCGGATGCTCGATGAACGGCGGCTGGATCATGTCCAGCCAGAAACCGGGGCGGAACAGGGTGAAGGCGATCAGGAGCAACGCCACCGTCTCCCAGACCTTGTTGCGCACGAACATGTAGTTCTGCGTCGCGGAGGCGAACAGCAGCATGGCGATGACGCCGATGATGAAGATGAGAATGCCCTTCCAGAGCGTCACGTCGATGAGCAGCAGCTCGGTGTTGAACACGAACAGGAAGGGCAGAATGGCCGTGCGGATGTCGTAGGTGAAGCCCTGAATGCCCGTCTTGATGGGATCACCACCCGATATGGCCGCGGCGGCGAAGGCGGCCAGCCCCACCGGTGGCGTATCATCGGCCAGGATGCCGAAGTAGAAGACGAACATGTGCGCCGCCACCGCCGGCAGCAGCAAGCCGTTCTGCGCGCCCACCGACAGGATCACCGGCGCCATGAGCGAGGACACCACGATGTAGTTCGCCGTGGTCGGCAGGCCCATGCCCAGCACCAGGCTCATCACCGCCACCAGCAGCAGCATGACGATGAGCGAACCGGCGGAAAGGAACTCCACGAAGGAGCCGATGACCTGATGCGCGCCCGTCAGCCCGATGGTGCCGACGATGATGCCCGCCGCGCCCGTGGCCACGGCGATGGAGATCATGGAGCGGGCGCCGGCGATGAGGCCCTCCACCCATTCGGAAAAGCCGCGCCTGATCTGCGCGCCGAGGTGGAAGTCTCCCCGGAAGAAGCCCTTGATGGCGTGTTGGGTGAAGGCGATGAAGGTCATGGCCAGCACCGCGTAATAGGCCGCCGTGCCGGCGGAGGTGCGCTCGATCATGATCATCCAGATGAGCAGGATGATGGGCAGCAGGTAATACAGCCCCGTTATGGCCGTCTCGCCGGCGCGCGGCAGCTCGGTGATCGGCGCGTTGGGATCGTCGATGTCCAGGTCCGGCTTCTTCGCCGCGAACCAGGCCAGCACCAGATAGGCGGCCAGGAACATGAGCATCACCACCGTGGTGGTCATGTTGGGGAAGGCCACCTTGATCCAGCCCAGCACGTAATAGACGAGGCCGAAGAGGATGAGCGTGGCCAGAAAGCCGCCGACGAAGAGCATGAGCGACTGGGCGAGCGTGCGGCCCGTGT
>JALVFB010000093.1 GCA_027030295.1 Hyphomicrobiales bacterium | reverse complement strand
GCGTTCGGCCCGCTATCGCCCGCTGTATCGCTTCTTCTTCTGGCTGCTGGTCATCGACGGCATTTTCCTCGGCATTGTTGGTTCGCAGCCGCCGGAGGGATGGTGGATTCCCGCCGGGCGCATCGCCACCACCTGGTATTTCATTCATTTCCTGGTGGTGCTGCCGCTGCTGAGCCAGATCGAGCGGCCGAAGCCCATGCCGGCCAGCATCACCGAGGCGGTGCTGTCGCGAGGCGGCCACTGACGGCGGACATCGAAAAGGACAAGGAGTTGTCATGATGAACAGGATCATCAGGATGCTGGCCGCGGTGGCGCTGGGGCTGGGGCTCATCGCCACGCCCGTGTTCGCCAGCGGCGCGGCACGCAAGAATGCCGAGGACCATGCTTTCAGCTTCGAAGGTCCCTTCGGCCAGTTCGACCGGGCGCAGTTGCAGCGCGGTTGGGAAGTGTTCCGGCAGGTCTGCGCCAGCTGCCACAGCCTGAACTACCTGCGCTTCCGCAATCTGGCGGAGCCGGGCGGGCCGGAGTTCACGGTGGAGCAGGCCAAGGCCTTCGCCTCGCAGTATGACATCACCGACGGCCCCAATGACGAGGGCGAGATGTTCACCCGTCCGGGGCGTCTGTCCGACGCCTTCCCGGCGCCCTATCCCAACGAGCAGGCGGCCAAGGCGGCCAACAACAACGCCCTGCCGCCCGATCTCTCGCTCATCGTGAAGGCGCGCGAGGGCTGGGATTATCCGTGGTATGTCTCGCCCATCATCAAGCTGTTCAAGGGCAACGGCGGTGCGGAATACGTGCGCTCGCTCATCTCCGGCTTCGAGGAGCCGCCGGCGCATGAGGAGCAGAAGGAGGGGCTGAGCTACAACCCCTACTTCCCCGGTCACTGGATCGCCATGCCGCCGCCGCTGTCCGGCGAGGACGTGGAATACAAGGACGGCACGCCGAACACGCTCAAGCAGGAAGCCACCGACGTGGCCGCTTTCCTGGCCTGGGTTTCCATGCCCAAGATGGAAGAGCGCAAGAAGATCGGCCTGATGGCCATGCTCTATCTGCTGGTGTTCGCGCTGCTGATGTACATGGTCAAGCTGGCGCTGTGGAGCAAGGTGGAACACTGAGGCGCCAGACATCTGGGATGAAAGTCGCAAGGCCCGGCATGGGCGCCGGGCCTTGCGCATGTCCGCCTTGCATTTCCGGCATGGTTGGCATGGGGCCGTGTCACGCCTTTTCCACATTTGGCATGCATATGCCGCGCATCGCATGAAATGAGCATGACCGGATTGTTCACCGGCGATTCAGATCGTGGAAACTACACAGGCCGTGAGTGGTTAACCGGATGCTAATCAGAAAAAGAGCCATGAACAGGAAGTTCGCCGCAATCCTCGTATTCTGCGCAATGCTTGGCGCTCCGTTTGCCGCTGCGCTGGCCGCCTCTGATCAGCCACTGCCTTCCTGGGAGCTGCGGCAACTCTTTCCCGGACAGTTTCGCGCCCATGTGAAAGGCTATGACGTGCGTTTCGTCGCTTCCCGCAATGGTCGGCTGAAGGGCTATTATGGCGGCTTCACCGACGAGGGCCGCTGGAGCCTGCGCGGCAACCGTCTGTGCATCATGCTGAAAGACTGGCTGGACGGAAAGACCACCTGTTCGCCCGTGCGCCGCACCCGCGGCTGGTATCTCGCCCGCGGCATCCGTTTCCGCCGCATGTGATCCCCCTTGACGCCAACGCGCCCGTGTTGCACTTCCGGCCATGACGCGTGCGCAAGGCGGGAGGAGAGGTCATGGAAAGACAGGCGGTGCTGGGCATCATCGGCGGATCGGGGCTGTATGGCCTGGAGCTGGAAAACGCCGAATGGCGCAGGGTGGAAAGCCCCTGGGGCGAACCTTCCGACGAATTCCTCGTGGGCGACTATGACGGCCTGAAGGTGGTCTTCCTGCCCCGTCATGGCCGCGGCCACCGCATCTCGCCCTCCGACATCAATTACCGGGCCAACATCGACGCCATGAAGCGCCTGGGCGTCACCGACCTCGTTTCGCTCTCCGCCTGCGGTTCCTTCCGCGAAGAGCTTTCACCCGGCACCTTCGTGCTGGTGGATCAGTTCATCGACCGCACCCGCGCCCGCGCCTCCAGCTTCTTCGGCAGGGGCTGCGTGGCCCACGTGAGCATGGCGCATCCGGTTTCCACCGCGCTGGCCGACCGCATCGAGGCCGCCTGCAAGGCCGAAAAACTGAAATATCACCGTGGCGGCACCTATCTGGCCATGGAAGGCCCGCAGTTTTCCACCCTGGCCGAGTCACACCTGTATCGCTCCTGGGGCTGCGACGTCATCGGCATGACCAACATGCCCGAGGCGAAGCTCGCCCGCGAGGCGGAGATCAAATACGCCACCGTGGCCATGGTCACCGACTATGACAGCTGGCACGAGGAGCACGGCGAGGTGGACATCACCGCAATTCTGGAAGTGATGCGGGCCAACACCGACAATGCCGCGCGCCTGGTCAAACGCCTGCTCCAGGATTTTCCCCGCGCGTTCGAGCCATGCCCCACCGGCGCCCACGAGGCGCTCGAATACGCCATCATCACCGCTCCGGAGGCGCGCGATCCGGAGCTGTGCGCAAAGCTGGACGCCGTCGCCGGGCGTGTTCTCAAACAGACCTGAACAGGGCCTCTCCTTCGGAAAGCAAACGCCACACGCCCCACCGGGGGAGCGTGTGGCGGTTTTACCAGTCAGACATTACACAATCTGGTATCATACCAAGATGCATAAAGAACCACCCACCGCCCCGCGCCCCCACCCAACCCCCAAATTGTGACAAACAAGGGCTTGGGTGGGGGCGCGGGGCGGTTTCAGCGGTCAGACACTGCGCATCTTGGTATCACTTGCCCGGTCGCCGCCCCAGCCCCATGTCCTTGGCCAGCTTGGATCGGGCTTCGCGATAGTTCTTCGCCACCATGGGATAATCGGCCGGCAGCCCCCATTTCGCCCGGTATTCCTCCGGCGTCAGACCATGCCGGCTGTTCAGGTGCCGGCGCAGCGACTTGAACTTGCCGCCACATTCCAGACAGACGATATAATCGTCCGTGACCGAACGGCGAATGGAAACCGCGGGCTTCAGCTCCTCCGCCGGCTGTTCCTGCTGGCTGCCGCTGCCGATGGCGTCGGCCAGCGCGCCATAGACATCCTTGATCAACGCCGGCAGCTCATTGGACGGCACGGCATTGTTGCCCACATAGGCCGCGACGATTTCTGCCGCGAGTTCCACAAGTTCGGCGGAAAGAGAATTGTTTCCTGCCGTCATTTCCTGCTTTTCTTCGGTCATTCGCACACCTCTTCTCTGCTTTTCCACGGGTGCAATGAACTCATATCATATGGAGTCAATATATACGATATTACGAAAACGCAACTCCATATGTCGCCCGATTTGATAATGCGATTACTCGCATTGTCAATAGTTCAGCCATTTTTTTCCAACATTGGTAACATGAACATGTTGCAGAAGCAGGGCACAGCGGAATGCAAACAATCGTAACGGAAAACTTCATGCGGAAATAAGCGCGAATGAATTTATGTTGATATTTGATATTCCTGCATGCCCCCACCATCGGGGCATGCCGCTTCATACTGCCTTGCCCGTGGCGACCCACCACCGGGGGTGCTGTGCGCGCAGTTTTTCCGCTGCGGCACGGGCCGCGTCGACAGTGTCGAACAGGGCGAAGCACGTGGCCCCGGAGCCGGACATGCGGGCCAGCCTGGCGCCGAACAGGGTGCGCAGCGCTTGCAGGCAATCCGCGATGGCTGGCGCCAGCGCGCGGGCCGGGGCTTCCAGGTCATTGCGCAGGCGCGCAAGGCTGTCCAGAAAGGCGCCCCGCTGCATTGGCCAGTCGTCTGGCAATCCGCCCGCCGCTTCCTGACCGTTTCGCCGGCGCATTTCGGCCAGCCGGGAAAATACCTCCGCCGTCGCCAGTCTCACACCCGGATTCGCCAGCACCACACCC
>JALVFB010000092.1 GCA_027030295.1 Hyphomicrobiales bacterium | reverse complement strand
CGGCGGCGAGGGCCGCCCGCCCCTTGCCCGCCGCGCCGCCATGCTGGAGGCCATGTTGCGCCGGGGCGGCCTCGACGCCCGCCGAGTCTGGCCGAACCTGCGCCTCGTGAGCTGCTGGACGCACGCCGGCGCGCGCCGTTTCGTCCCGGCCCTGCGCGCCGCGCTCCCCCATTCGCGGATTCAGGGCAAGGGGCTGATGTCCACCGAGGCCATGGTTTCCATTCCACTGACCGCCGCGCGCCACCCCGTGCTCGCCGTGACCAGCGCGTTTTTCGAGTTCCGTGACGCGCGCGGCGGCCTCCACCTGGCCCATGAACTCGCGCGGGGCGGGGAATACGCCGTCATCGTCACCACCCCCGGCGGGCTCTACCGCTACGACACCGGCGACATCGTCCGCGTGCGCGGCTTCTGGCGCGCCCTGCCGCAACTGGAATTCATGGGCCGGGCGGATCTCGTCAGCGACATGTGCGGCGAGAAGCTCTCGGAAAGCTTCGTCCTGCGATGCCTGCGGGACGCGCCCGGCTTCTTCCTCGTCGTTCCCGTGGCCGAACCTTCCCCGCGCTACGCGCTCGTGCTCGACGCCGCCGAAACGGACGCGCACGAGGCCGCGCGCCTCGCGCAAAGGCTGGAACGCGCCCTGCGCGCCAACCCGCATTACGCCCACGCCCGCGACATGGGCCAGCTGGGCCGGCTCGAGGCATGGCGCGTGCGCGCCCCCCTGGAGCGCCTGCGGGCGCTCGCCGGAAAGGCCGCGCGAGGGGCCGCCACCCACAAGACGCCGGTATTGAGCACGCGGGAAGACTGGCATATCCTCTTGCGCGCATGGAGGGAAGCATGAAGATCGTGCTCATTTCGCCCAAGGGTCCCCTGTACCGCCACAGGGGCGGAATATTCAGGAAGTCCCTGCGCTACGCGCCCCTGACCCTCACTACCCTGGCCGCCCTCGTCCCCGACGAGCTGGAGGCGGACATCACCCTCATCGACGAGGGCGTGGAGGACATCCCCGACGACCTGGAGGCCGATCTCGTCGGCATGACCGTCATCACGGGTTCGGCCATGCGCGCCTACGAACTGGCGGATCGCTTCCGCGCGCGCGGCATCACGGTCGTTCTCGGCGGCCCGCACGTCACCCTCATGCCGCACGAGGCGGCCCGCCACGCGGACGCCATCGTGACGGGCTACGCCGAAAACACATGGCCCCGGCTCCTGCACGACTTCGCCGGCGGCAGGATGCGGCCGCGTTACGACCAGGAGCCCGACTTCGACCTTTCCAGACCGGTGTTCCCCCGGCGCGACCTGCTGGACAGCCGCAAGTTCCTCACCATGAATGTCTTCGAGGCCACGCGCGCCTGCATCCACGGCTGCGAATTCTGCGTCGTTCCTTCCGCGTGGGGGCGCAAGCCCTTCCAGAAACCCGTCGCCCACGTGGTGGAGGACATCCGCAGGCAGGGCGCGCGCAAGCTCATCTTCATCGATCTCAACCTGATCGCCGATCCTGAATACGCCGAAGAGCTGTTCAGCGCGCTGATACCCCTGAACGTCCGCTGGTTCGGCCTCTCCACGACGCTGATCGGGCGCATGCCCGAATTGCTCGCGCTGATGGCGAAAAGCGGCTGCACCGGCCTGTTGCTGGGCCTGGAATCCATCAGCAGGCGCAATCTCAGACAGACGCGCAAAAGCTTCAACGCGCCGCAGAACTACGGCGAGCTGATCGAGAAGCTGCATGCGAAATCCATTTCCGTCATGGGCTGCTTCGTTTTCGGGCTGGATGACGACACCCCGGACGTGTTCGAAAGGACCGCCCAATTCGCCATCGACGCCGCCATCGACCTGCCCCGCTACGCCATCGTGACGCCGTTTCCCGGCACGCCGCTGTTCGCCCGCATGGAGCGCGAGGGGCGCATCCTGACCCGGAACTGGGAGCTTTACGACGGCCAGCACGTGGTGTTCCAGCCCAAGAACATGAGCGTGGAGGAACTGGCCGCCGGCCACGAACTGGCATGGAAGCGCACCTACCGCTATGGCGCCATCATGCGGCGCCTCTGGCGCTCGCGCATCCAGATCCCGCTGTCCATCGCCGCCAACCTCGGCTACCGCTATTACGCGCACCACCTGCACGACTATTACAACTGCGACTGGTTCATAGGGCAGGACGGCCCCGCCCGCCAGCCGCCGCGCCGGGCCGCGCCGGCCCGGGCGAATGCCGCGGAGCCCGCCGAATGAGGCTGACCATCGTGCATCCCTGCATCGGCAGGCGCGTCGGCCAGCGTTACATCCGCTCCTGGCAGATGGAGCCGCTGCCGGCGGCCCGCCTCGCCGGGTTGACGCCGCCGGATGTCTCCATTTCCTTCCACGACGACCGCATGGAGCGGATCCCCTTCGACGCACCGTGCGACCTCGTGGCCATCAGCGTCGAGACATACACCGCCAAACGCGCCTACCAGATCGCCAGCGAATACCGCAAACGCGGCGTGCCGGTGGTCATGGGCGGCTTTCACGCCACGCTCTGCCCCCGTGAGACGGCGCGATACGCCGAGCATGTCGTGACCGGAGACGCCGATGAAGCCTGGCCGGAATTTCTGGACGACTTCCGCGCCGGGCGCGCGCGGAAATTCTACCATGGCGCCGTCGGCAAGTCGCTGTCGCACGCCCGTTACGACCGTTCGATCTACGCCGGAAAGCGATATCTTCCCATCGCGCTGGTGGAAACCGCGCGCGGCTGCAACAGGAAGTGCGACTTCTGCGCCATCCAGAGCTTTTTCCGACGCACCCACGTGCGCCGCCCCGTGGCCGAGGTCGTGGACGAGATACGCCAGCAGGCGCGGCGCGCCAGGGTATTCTTCTTCGTCGACGACAATTTCGTCACCGACCGGGCACGGGCGTGGGAATTTCTCGTGGAACTGACGAAACTGAACATCCGCTGGATCACCCAGATGAGCATCGACGCGGCCCACGACGAGGATTTTCTGGCCCTCATGGCGCGATCCGGTTGCGAGGGCGTGCTCATCGGCTTCGAGAGCCTCGACCCGCGAACGCTGCGCGGCGTCAACAAGGGGTTCGCGCTGATGAAGGGCGGCTACGACGCCGCCATGAAGAACCTCACACGCCATGGAATCCGCATCTACGGAACGTTCATCTTCGGAAACGACGAGGACGGGCCGGAAAGTTTCGAGGCCGCCCTCGATTTCGCCATCCGCCACAGGTTCTACGTCGCCGCCTTCAATCATCTCACGCCCTTCCCCGGCACGCCGCTTTACGAGCGGCTGCGGCGCGAGGGCCGCCTGACCATGCCAAGCTGGTGGCTGGACGACGATTACCGCTACAACATGGTGCCGTTCCGCCCCCGTCGCATGACCCCCGAGGCCGTGCGCGCCCACTGCGTGAACGCGCGCAAGCGCTTCTATTCGCCCGTCAGCATGATCCGGCGGGGTTTCAGCCGCATCAACATGGGCAGCGCCTTCATGTTCCGCCATTTCTTCCCCATCAACATCATGCACCGGCTGGAAATTTCGGTGCGCGACGGCCTGCCCCTGGGCGATGCGGCATGGCGCGGCGAACTGCTCGAGGCGGACGGGGCATGAGCGTTCGCGACGTCGTCATCGAGCCCGCCCGCCCCGGGGACGACGCCGCCCTGCGGCGCATCCTGCGCCTGTCTCCCCTGCCCGGCTGGGTGTCCATGTCCTACGAATTCGAACCCCGCCTGCGCGAAGGGCTGGAAGCCTCCGGCGCGGCGGTGGAGATCGTCGTCGCGCGGCGCAAGTCCGATGGCCGGATCCTGGGGTTCTTCTCGCGCCAGAGCCGCACCGTTTTCCTCGACGGTCGCGAACGCGAGCTGGCCTACATGGGGCAATTGCGCTTCGACCCCTCGGTACGCGCCCGCCTGAGCATCCTGCGGGCCGGGTTCGCTCACTGGCGCGAACACATGCACGCGAAGGCACGGCTGCCCTGGGACATCACCAGCATCCTGTCGGACAACAGGGCGGCGCGTCGCC
>JALVFB010000091.1 GCA_027030295.1 Hyphomicrobiales bacterium | reverse complement strand
GGCCGCCCGGTGGAAGGCGAAAAGATCGCCCCGGTATATTCACCCGGCGTGCGCACGTCGATGAGCTGCGGTTTGCCGGCGGCGATGGCCTTCTTCATGTCGTCCTTCGTCGCCAGCCACCTGCCGGTGAACGCCGCCTTGTATTCCACCGGCTTCGGCGTCGCCGGACGCGCTTCGAGCGGGTTCTTCATGCCCGCCCAGTAGCGCAAGCCTCCGTCCAGCACCGCCACTTGCGCATGCCCCAGCGTGCGCAGCGTCCAGTAAATGCGCGTGGCCACACCCACGTCACCGGCGGAAAAGCCGGCCGGCACGATCACCACCTTCGTCTCCGGCGATATGCCCAGCGACCCGACGAGCCGCTCCAGATACGGCACGTCCGGCAGCATGGCCGGCACGCCGTCGCGCGTGATCCGCCACTTGCCGAAATCGGTGAACACCGACCCGGGCACGTGCGCCTGCGCATACAGCCGCTTGTCCGTCGCCGCCAGGATGCGCAGATCGGAATCGGAAAGATGCGCCTTCAGCCATTTCGCATCCACCAGTGGCGGCATGGCGTCCGCCGCCCGTGCATTCAGAACACCCGTGCCCATGCTGGTGAAAAGGGCGGCACCACCCGCCATCAGATCGCGCCGAGTGAGTTTCATCATGAAAACCTCCGGTAAGCCTTTTGCATCCGGAAGGTATCGCCGGGAAAAGCGGATCACAAATTACAAATTCGTGTCCTTGGACAGCGCCAGGCGGTCAGCGCCGGAAGCGCAACCGGGGCTTGCCATTCTTGCGAAACAGGCCGATGAACCAGCCGTCGCCGGCACGGGCGACAGCGCCGCACTTGTATTTGCCATGGGTCCAGGTGCGAAAGGACACGCACAATGCGTTGCCTTTCACCTTCCAGCGCCCGGTGTCCACCCTGTTGCCGGTGCGGGCCAGCACCTGGCCATCGGCGCGCAGCTGCACCCTGCCCTTGTGCTTGTCCTTCCAGACGAACTGATACACGCCGCGCAGCCTTTTCAGCTCCGCGCCGGAAAGATACCGCTTCTGGGCCGTGGCGACCCCCTGCCCGGCCAGCAGCAACAACACCATGCTCAGGACGAAACCGCGCATGTGCGCACCAATGCCATCATCATGGCGCGAACGCAAGCGGCAGTGGCCGAAGGTGGTAAATGCCTGCCTATTTCTGCAACCACTTCCGGGCGCGGGCCAGCGCCTCGCGCAGCTCCTCCGGCGACAGCTCCTCGGCCAGCTCCATGCGGTAGCGACGGGCCTGTTCATGACCACGCATGGCCGCCAGGTTGAACCACTTGTGCGCTTCGCGCACGTCGCGCTCCACGCCACGCCCCAGGCAATAGTTCATGCCCAGATCGAACATGATGTCGGCATTCAGATCACCCCGCGCATCCAAATGCTTGTCCGCCATGCCCATGACCGTATCTCCCCACACATTGTCATCTGCATGAAATGCGACTTTCAGGAGCAGGAAACACCCCCTGCGCCCATGCATTGTGTCGGGAAAGCGGAAACAAAAGATTAACGCACCGGCGCCTTCTGCGCCGCGCCGGGAGCGCGGGTCAGCTCCAGAATCACCGGCAGATGATCCGACCCCGCCGGCCGCCCCACCCACGGCCCCGCCGCAAGACGCCAGTGACGGGACACGAGCACGTGATCTATGGCGAATTGTGGCAGCCGCAACGGCCACGCCGGCCAGGTCGGCAGCCAGGTCAGCCGCGTCAACCCGGTTTCCTTGAGGAATCGATCCAGCGTGATGGAAAAGGGGCTGGCGTTGAAATCGCCCATCACGATGACCGGCCCCTTCTGCAACAGCACGATGCGCGCCATGGCCCCCATCTGCCTGTATTGCGAGCCCAGCCACGGAAACCGCAAGGTATGTACCACGAACACGTGCACCGGCCCTTGCGGCGTGCGGACGACGGCGTGCAGATAGGGCGGACCGGCCCAACGCGAGGCGGCCTTCACGCTGTCGATGGGCCAGCGGGAAAACAGCGCGAGATTGCAGTATTTCTTGTAGGCGCAGTTCGCCTGATGCGGAAACATGTTCCGCAGTCGGGCGTGCAGCGGCCACTTGTCCTTGTGAAATTCCGGCATCGCGAGAATGTCCGGGCGGTTGCGGCGCACCTCCGCCTCGATGGCGTCGAGGTCATGATTGCGGCTCAGGATGTTGAAACCCATCAGCCGGATGCGCCCCTGTTCCGGTGGTGTCCCGAACCCGGGGCTGGCATGCCAGGCACTGACGCCGGCAACCAGCAGGGCGCTCAGAATCGGCAGCGAAATCGCCACGGCAAGACCACGCCTGTCCGGAAACAGCATGCAGAGGAACGCGCCTGCCGCCAGCAACGCGAAATGCGGGATGAAATGGCTGAGCGCGTCGAACCCCAGCCACAAATGCGCCAGCCAGGGCGAGGCCAGCCCCACCAGCGCAGCCGCCAGCGCCAGCAGGCAGAGATTGGAAAGCCCCTCTTCCTTCGCCTGCCGCTTTTCCTGTGCCGCACGCTCCTTCATGGCCGAGACCTATAGGCCCCGGCAGCCGGCCGGGCAAGCGATCCCGGCCGCGACCGGATGCTCATGCCCCCGCCGATGGACGCAGCCTCTTGCGCGCCCGCCGGCGCTGGTGTTTATACGTCACGATCCGGTTCCTGTGGGCCACTTGCGATTCACCTGAAACATTGCCGAAGGCGGGGCAGCCGATGCTGGAGAAGCATTTCGATCCGAAGTCCGTCGAACAGCGCCTCTACGAGGCGTGGGAAAAGGCCGGTGCGTTCAAGCCCTCCGGCAAGGGCGAGCCGTTCTGCATCGTCATCCCGCCGCCCAACGTCACCGGCTCCCTGCACATGGGACACGCGCTCAACAACACGCTGCAGGACATTCTCATCCGCTTCGAGCGCATGCGTGGCAAGGACGTGCTGTGGCAGCCGGGCACCGATCACGCCGGCATCGCCACCCAGATGGTGGTGGAGCGCAAGCTGGCCGCCGAGGGCAAGCCTTCGCGCCGCGAGATGGGCCGCGAGAAATTCCTCGAGGAAGTGTGGAAGTGGAAGGAGGAATCCGGCGGAACCATCATCAACCAGCTCAAGCGCCTGGGCGCGTCCTGTGACTGGTCGCGCCTGCGCTTCACCATGGACGAGGGACTGTCCCGCGCGGTCCTGAAGGTCTTCGTCACCCTGTGGAAGGAAGGCCTCATCTACAAGGACAAGCGGCTGGTGAACTGGGACCCGAAGCTGCTCACCGCCATCTCCGACCTCGAGGTGGAGAACGTCGAGGTCGACGGCCACATGTGGCATTTCAAGTATCCGCTCGCGGGGGGCGAAACCTACACCTACGTGGAACGCGACGAGGAAGGCAACGTCATCCTCGAGGAGGAGCGCGACTACATCTCCATCGCCACCACGCGCCCCGAAACCATGCTGGGCGACGGCGCGGTGGCCGTGCATCCATCCGACGAGCGCTACGCTCCCATCGTCGGCAAGCTGTGCGAGATCCCCGTCGGGCCGAAGCACCTGCGCCGCCACATCCCCATCATCACGGATGAATACCCCGATCCGAACTTCGGCTCCGGCGCGGTGAAGATCACCGGCGCGCACGACTTCAACGACTACGAGGTGGCCCGCCGTCACAACATCCCGCTCTATCGCCTCATGGACGAGCACGCCCGCATGCGTAGCGACGGCCTTCCGTATGAGGAAAGCGCGAAATTGGCGGAGAAGCTGGCGCGCGGCGAGCTGTCGCCCGAGGAGGTGAACGTCGACGAGATCAACCTGGTGCCGGAGCACCTGCGCGGGCTGGACAGATACGAGGCGCGCGAGAAGGTGATCGAGGAGATCACCGAGGAAGGGCTGGCGGTGATGGTGCCGGACGAAAACGGTGCATTGGCGCCGCTGGTGGAAAACAAGAAGATCATGCAGCCCATGGGCGACCGCTCGCACGTGGTCATCGAGCCGATGCTCACCGACCAGTGGTTCGTGGACGCCGCGGCGCTGGCGGCG
>JALVFB010000090.1 GCA_027030295.1 Hyphomicrobiales bacterium | reverse complement strand
GATGACGATACGGCGGCTGATGCCGGTGGCCTCGTCGGTCACCTCGTGCACGGACACGCCGTCCACCACGTCCTCGAACTCGACGATGCCATCGGCCTCGGTGAGGATCGGGCGGGTGTGGGCGTCCCACTCGGCCAGGCGCGTGCCGCGCTTCACCGCGTCGCCTTCCTTCACCAGCAGCTTGGCGCCGAAGGGGATCTTGTGCTCGGCCACCTCGTTGCCATGTTCATCCACGATCAGCAGGCGCATGTTGCGGCCCGTGACCACGGTGTCGCCGTTGGAGTTCACCGCCAGTTGCGGCTCGGGGATCTTCACCACGCCATCATAGGCGGCCTCCAGGTAGCTCTCCGAGATCACCTGCGCCGCGCCACCGATGTGGAAGGTGCGCATGGTGAGCTGCGTGCCCGGTTCGCCGATGGACTGCGCGGCCATGACGCCCACCGCCTCGCCGATGTTCACCGGCGTGCCGCGGGCGAGATCGCGGCCGTAGCACTTGGCGCACACGCCATAGGGCGTCTCGCAGGTGAGCACGGAGCGGATGCGCACCTCGCGGATGTTGGCGGCCTCGATGGCCTCCGCCGCCGCTTCCGAGATTTCCTCGCCCTTCTTCACGATCACCTCGCCGGTGGCCGGGTCGGTCACGTCCTCGGCCGCGGTGCGGCCCAGGATGCGTTCGGCCAGCGTCACCTTCACCGAGCCGGACTCGATGACCGCGCGCATGGGCAGGGACTGATCGGTGCCGCAGTCTTCCTCGATGACGATGGAATCCTGCGCCACGTCCACCAGGCGACGCGTGAGATAGCCGGAGTTGGCCGTCTTCAGCGCCGTGTCGGCCAGACCCTTGCGCGCGCCGTGGGTGGAGATGAAGTATTCGAGAACGCTCAGGCCCTCCTTGAAGTTGGAGATGATGGGCGTCTCGATGATCTCGCCGGAGGGCTTGGCCATGAGGCCGCGCATGCCGGCCAGCTGCTTCATCTGGGCGGGCGAACCACGGGCGCCGGAGTGGGCCATCATGTAGATGGAGTTGATGGGCTTCTCGCGGCCGGTTTCCTCGTCGATCTCCACCGCGGAGATTTCCGCCATCATCTCCTCGGCCACCTTGTCGGTGCACTTCGACCACAGATCCACCGACTCGTTGTAGCGCTCGCGCTCGGTGATGAGGCCGTCCAGATACTGCTGCTCCAGCTTCTTCACCTCCTCGCGGGTCTGCTCCACCAGCTTCTCCTTGGCCTTCGGCACCACCATGTCGTTCTTGGAGAACGAGATGCCGGCGGTGCAGGCCTCGCGGAAGCCCAGGCCCATGATGCGGTCACAGAAGATGACCGTCTCCTTCTGACCGCAGTTGCGGTAGACGACGTCGATCATCTTCGAGATTTCCTTCTTGGTCATGAGCCGGTTGCACAGCTCCGGCGACACGCCGGGCCGCTTCGGCAGCAGCTCGGCGATCTTCATGCGGCCGGGCGTGGTTTCGATGAGCTGCGTGACCTCGTTGCCCTCCTCGTCCAGCCAGGTGGCGCGCACCTTCACGCGGCTGTGCAGGGTGACCACGCCGGCGGACAGCGCATGCTCCAGCTCGGCCAGGGAGCCGAACACCATGCCCTCGCCCGGCTCGTTCCTGCGCATCATGGACAGGTAATACAGGCCCAGCACGATGTCCTGCGTCGGCACGATGATGGGCGAGCCGTTGGCCGGGTGCAGCACGTTGTTGGTGGACATCATGAGCACGCGCGCCTCCAGCTGCGCCTCCAGCGACAGCGGCACGTGCACGGCCATCTGGTCGCCGTCGAAGTCGGCGTTGAAGGCGGTGCAGACCAGCGGATGGAGCTGAATGGCCTTGCCCTCGATGAGCACCGGCTCGAAGGCCTGAATGCCCAGACGGTGCAGCGTCGGCGCGCGGTTCAGGAGCACCGGGTGCTCGCGGATGACCTCGTCGAGGATGTCCCAGACCTCGGGCTTTTCCTTCTCCACCAGGCGCTTGGCCTGCTTGATGGTGCCGGCGAAGCCCTTCTTCTCCAGCTGACCATAGATGAAGGGCTTGAACAGCTCCAGCGCCATCTTCTTCGGCAGGCCGCACTGGTGCAGCTTCAGCTCCGGGCCCACCACGATGACCGAGCGGCCGGAATAGTCCACGCGCTTGCCCAGCAGATTCTGGCGGAAGCGGCCCTGCTTGCCCTTGAGCATGTCGGAGAGCGACTTCAGGGGCCGCTTGTGGGCGCCCTTGATGGCGCGCGAGCGGCGGCCGTTGTCGAACAGGGCGTCCACCGCCTCCTGCAGCATGCGCTTCTCGTTGCGGATGATGATGTCCGGCGCGTGCAGCTCCATCAGCCGCTTCAGACGGTTGTTGCGGTTGATGACGCGGCGGTAGAGATCATTCAGGTCGGAAGTGGCGAAGCGGCCACCGTCCAGCGGCACCAGCGGGCGCAGCTCCGGCGGGATCACCGGAATGACCGTCAGGATCATCCACTCGGGGCGGTTGCCGGAGGCGATGAAGGCCTCCACCAGTTTCAGCCGCTTGGCGATCTTCTTCGGCTTCAGCTCGGACTTCGTCTCGGCCAGCTCGCGCTTGAGCTGATCACGCAGCCGCTCGAGATCGATCTTCGCCAGCAGGTCGCGAATGGCCTCGGCGCCGATGCCGGCGGTGAAGGAGTCGAAGCCCAGCGTTTCCTGCAGGTGCAGGTATTCCTCCTCCGTCAGCAGCTTGCCCTGCTCCAGGTCGGTGATGCCTGGGTCGGTGACGATGTAGTTCTCGAAGTAGAGAACGCGCTCGATGTCCTTCAGCGTCATGTCCAGCAGCAGGCCGATGCGGCTGGGCAGCGACTTCAGGAACCAGATGTGGGCCACCGGCGCGGCCAGCTCGATGTGGCCCATGCGCTCGCGGCGCACGCGGGAAAGGGTCACCTCCACGCCGCACTTTTCGCAGATGATGCCCTTGTATTTCATCCGCTTGTATTTGCCGCAGAGGCATTCGTAGTCCTTCACCGGGCCGAAGATGCGGGCGCAGAACAGGCCATCGCGCTCCGGCTTGAAGGTGCGGTAGTTGATGGTTTCCGGCTTCTTCACCTCGCCATAGGACCAGGAGCGGATCTTTTCCGGCGAGGCGATGGCGATGCGAATGGCATCGAAAGCCTGGGCCTGGGCGTCGGGGTTGAAGAAGTTGGCTACGTCCTGATGCATGTCCGGACACTCCTGGATGTCGATGATCCTTCATGGCCCGCCACCGGCCTTTCCGGCGCGGGGCCGGCCGCCGGCGCATTCTCGCGCGCCGGCGGCGTGTTTCGTCAGTCGTCGTCCTGCTGGTGTTCCAGCCGCTTGCGCTCCAGACGCTCGATGTCCTCTTCCGACACCAGCTCCACGTCCAGCGCCAGCGCCCGCATTTCCTTCACCAGCACGTTGAAGCTCTCCGGTATGCCGGCCTCGAAGGCATCGTCGCCACGCACGATGGCCTCGTAGACCTTGGTGCGGCCGGCCACGTCGTCGGACTTCACGGTGAGCATCTCCTGCAGGGTGTAGGCCGCGCCGTAGGCCTCCAGCGCCCACACTTCCATCTCGCCGAAGCGCTGTCCGCCGAACTGCGCCTTGCCGCCCAGCGGCTGCTGGGTGACCAGCGAGTAGGGGCCGACGGAGCGGGCGTGGATCTTGTCGTCCACCAGGTGGTGCAGCTTCAGCATGTAGATGCGGCCCACCGTGACCGGGCGGTCGAACGGCTCGCCGGTGCGGCCGTCATACAGCCGCACCTGGCCGTGCGACTCCTGGCCGGCCAGCTTCAGCATGCGGTCGATGTCGGCCTCGTGGGCGCCGTCGAACACCTGGGTGGCGAAGGGAATGCCCTCGCGCAGCTCCTTCGCCATTTCCAGCAGCTCGTCGTCGGAGAGCGCCTCGATGCGCTCCCGCTCTTCCGGCTTGTCGTAGATGGCGAGCAGCTTGTCGCGGATCTCCCTGAGCGCCTTCTTGCGGCCCTCGGCCAGGTATTCATCGGCCAGCGCTCCGATCTGGCGGCCGAGATTGTCCGAGGCCCA
>JALVFB010000089.1 GCA_027030295.1 Hyphomicrobiales bacterium | reverse complement strand
CTGGGGCGGCAAGATGCCGGCGGCGGCGCTGTTCACCGCCGGGCCTTTCGGGCTGACGCCGGTAGAGCATCGGGCGTGGCTGGAGCAGGGCGGCGGCCAGAAGCTGTGGGACGCGCTCTATGGCCAATTCGGCATCAAGCCGCTGTATTGCGGCAATACGGGGCCGAGCATGGGCGGCTGGTTCAGGAAGCCGATCACGAAGCTCGACGACCTGAAGGGCCTGAAGATGCGCATGCCGGGGCTGGGCGGCGAAATCCTGCGCCGGCTGGGCGGCACGCCGGTGTCGCTGCCGCCGGGGGAGATCCTCACCGCGCTGCAATCCGGCGCCATCGACGCCACGGAATTCCTCGGTCCGTTCTCCGACATGGCCATGGGTTTCCACAAGGTGGCGAAGGTCTATCACTATCCCGCCTTTCACGAACCGAACGGCGCGGGCGAGCTGCTGGTTTCACGCAAGGTGTGGGAGGGGCTGACGGCGGAGCAGCGGCGGGCCATCGAGGTTGCCTGTTCCGCGGAAGCGGCGCGCACGCTGGCGGAGCACGCCTGGCGCAATGCTTCAGCCCTGAAGACGCTCGAGGAAAAACATGGCGTGAAGGTGTTGCCGTATCCGCAAGCGGTGCTCAAGGCGGCGCGCAAGGCGGCGGACGCGGTGCTGGCCGAGCTGGCGGCAAAGGACGTAATGAGCGGCAGGATCGTCAAGTCGTGGCTGGCGGCGCGGGATCATCTGAAGGAGTGGAGCAGCGTTTCGTTGCAGTCCTTCCTTTCCGCGCGCTGAAGTTGCCTGTTTTCAACTTGTGAAGACGGGCTTTTCCCGGCGCGAAACAGGGGTTACTGTCGGGCGAAAAAGGCGCCAGCGGGAGCGCCATACAGGAGTGAACGCGATGAACATCCACAAGTTGCCGAAGTTCAAGGTCACCACCGGGCCATTGCCGGCCTCGCGCAAGATTTTCGTGCAGGGCGCGCGGCCCGACATCCGGGTGCCCTTGCGCGAGATCGCGCTCGATCCTTCCGCCAACGAACCGCCGGTGGTGGTCTATGACACCACCGGGCCATATACCGATCCGGATGTGACCATCGACGTGACGAAGGGTCTGACGCCGCTGCGCCGGAAGTGGATCGAGGAGCGCGGCGACACGGAGGAGGTGGCGCCGCGCCCGGTGCGCCCGGAAGACAACGGCGGCGTTTCCGAGGCGGCGATGGCGCCGGAATTTCCGCGCGCGCGAAAACCCCGGCGCGCGAAGGGCGACGTGGCGGTGACGCAAATGGCCTATGCGAAGCGCGGCATCGTCACGCCGGAGATGGAATATGTGGCCATTCGCGAAAACGCGCGGCTGGAAGCGCTGCGCGAGCAGATCGCGGAAGCGAAGGCGCAGGGCCTGGAGCTGTATGAGCCGGGCATGGACTGGCCGGGCGGGAAGATCCCGGCGGTGATCACGCCGGAATTCGTGCGCGACGAGATCGCGCGCGGGCGGGCCATCATCCCGGCCAACATCAACCATCCCGAAACCGAGCCGATGATCATCGGGCGGAATTTCCGCACCAAGATCAACGCCAACATCGGCAACTCCGCCATCCTTTCCGACGTGGCGGAGGAGGTGGAGAAGATGGTGTGGGCCATCCGCTGGGGCGCGGACACGGTGATGGACCTTTCCACCGGCAACAACATCCACAACATCCGCGAATGGATCATCCGCAATTCGCCGGTGCCCATCGGCACGGTGCCGATCTATCAGGCGCTGGAGAAGGTGGACGGCAAGGCCGAGGAGCTGAGCTGGGAAATCTTCCGCGACACGCTCATCGAGCAGGCGGAGCAGGGGGTGGACTATTTCACCATCCATGCGGGCGTGCGCCTGGCCTACGTGCCGCTGGCGGCGAAGCGGGTGACGGGCATCGTTTCGCGTGGCGGTTCCATCATGGCCGCATGGATGCTGGCGCATCACGAGGAGAGCTTCCTCTACACCCATTTCGAGGAAATCTGCGAGATCATGAAGGCCTATGACATCGCCTTCTCGCTGGGCGACGGGTTGCGTCCCGGTTCCATCGCGGACGCCAATGACGAGGCGCAGTTCGCCGAGCTGAAGACGCTGGGGGAACTCACGAAAATCGCCTGGAAGCACGATGTGCAGGTGATGATCGAAGGCCCCGGCCACGTGCCCATGCACAAGATCGCCGAGAACATGGAGCTGCAACTGAAGCACTGCCACGAGGCGCCGTTCTATACCCTCGGTCCGCTGGTGACGGACATCGCGCCGGGGTATGACCACATCGCCTCGGCCATCGGCGCGGCGCAGATCGGCTGGCTGGGCACGGCCATGCTGTGCTACGTCACGCCAAAGGAACACCTGGGATTGCCCGATCGCGACGATGTGAAGGAAGGGGTCATCACCTACAAGATCGCCGCGCACGCCGCCGATCTGGCCAAGGGCTTTCCGGGCGCGCAGCGGCGCGACGACGCCCTTTCGCGCGCGCGCTTCGAGTTCCGGTGGCGGGATCAGTTCAACCTGGCGCTCGACCCGGAGCGGGCGGAGGAATTCCACGATCAGACACTGCCGAAGGAGGCGCACAAGACGGTGCATTTCTGCTCCATGTGCGGGCCGAAATTCTGCGCCATGAAGATCAGCCAGGACGTGCGCAGGATGGCCGATGAGGAGGCCGAAAGGGGCATGCGCGAGATGAGCGCGAAATTCCGCGAGAAGGGCGGCAAGGTCTATGTGGAAGCGGACGAGGAATGATCGGTGGGCGGCCCCGCCACTTGCCTGGCGGGGTCAACCGCCTATATGAGTGGTGCATTCGTTGCGCATCCGCAGGCTGCGGCAAGCGTTGAACCGGACTTACATCCAATCACGACAAGGAAGACAGGCTGTCATGCCCGAGGTCATTTTCACCGGTCCCGTCGGACGGCTGGAAGGTCGTTTTCATCCGGCGCAGGAGAGGAATGCGCCCATCGCGCTGGTATTGCATGGGCACCCGTGCTTTGGCGGCACCATGAACAATCCCATTCCGCACGCCTTGTATCACATGTTCGCGCGCAAGGGGTTCGCGGTGCTGCGCTTCAACTTCCGTGGGGTGGGGCGCTCGCAGGGCTTTTTCGACAATGGCGCCGGCGAACTGGCCGATGCGGCGGCGGCGCTGGACTGGCTGCAGACGCAGGTGCCGGAGGCGCGCACCTGCTGGCTGGCGGGTGTTTCCTTCGGTTCGTGGATCTCCATGCAGCTGCTGATGCGGCGGCCGGAAGTGCAGGGCTTCTTCACCATCGCGCCGCTGGCGCGGCATTATGACTTCTCGTTCCTGGCGCCATGCCCCACGTCCGGCCTGTTCGTCAATGGCGAGCTGGACAAGGTGACGCCGCCGGAGGCGGTGGAAAACCTGGTGAAGAAGCTGAAGACGCAGAAGGGCATTACCATCGAGCACGTGGTCATGCCGGGCGCCAATCATTTCTTCGAGAACAAGGTGGATGAGCTGGTGGACTTGTGCTCCACCTATCTGGACAGGCGGCTGGAGGAAATGGGCATCATCGAGCCTTCCGTGCCGAAACTGGAACAGAAGATGCAGATGCCGGAGTCGTGATTGGGCGCCGTCTCGATGTGGCGCCTTTCGGGCACTCTGGCCGGAGATGACGAGGATGGGCAGGGCGCTCATGCCTGCGGCGCACCCCCGGCTTTCGCCGGGGGTGGCGCAGACCGTCAGCCCTTGATGAGGCGGTTCTCGATCAGCTCGTCGACCACCGCCGGTTCGGCCAGCGTCGAGGTGTCGCCCAAGTTGCCATAATCGTTGTTGGCGATCTTGCGCAGGATCCGGCGCATGATCTTGCCCGAGCGGGTCTTCGGCAGGCCGGTGGCGAACTGGATGTAGTCCGGCGTGGCGATGGGGCCGATCTCCTTGCGCACCCATTGCACCAGCTCCTGGCGCAGCTCGTCCGTGGCCTCGTTGCCGGCCTTGAGCGTGACATAGCAGTAGATGGCCTGGCCCTTGATCTCATGCGGCACGCCGACAACGGCCGCTTCCGACACCGCCGGGTGCGCCACCAGCGCCGATTCGATCTCCGCCG
>JALVFB010000088.1 GCA_027030295.1 Hyphomicrobiales bacterium | reverse complement strand
GAAATAGATGCGCAAGCCATCATGCTTCAGCATGTATTTGCAGGAAGGCTTGTCCACCACCTCGCCGGAGACGGGATCCAGCGTGCGCAGCCACGCTCCCGGCGCGGCCAGGAACTTCTCCTTGCACTTCGGGTTGCAGAAGCGGATGACGCGGCCTTCGTATTCCGTCCACGGCTTGTCCGGGTTGTCCGGGTCCACCGTCATGCCGCAGATGGGATCGCGGAAGAAGCGCTCATCCGCCACCGCCGCGACGGCATCGCCGCCACCACCACAAGAACAGCATCCGCCGTGTTCGCTCATTGCACCTGCTCCCGAATGTGTGTTTTCTCCGGAGATAAGCACAGGGGCCGGGCATTGAAAATCACAATCCGGAGAATGGAAGCGGGCGGGCGGTCACGCCTGAAAACACCGAAATGGATGGTGGTGCCGGGTCCGCCCCTTGACAGCGCCTGGCCGGCCGAAACAATGAAGACGAGGCAAATCACGAGGATGGCATCATGACCGAGAACGCCAACGAACGCGGCGCCGAAAAGCCCGATCCGAAACTGCTGGAGCTGCTGGTGTGCCCGAAAACCCATGCGCCGCTGGAATATGACGCGAAACGCAACGAGCTGATTTCCCGCGCCGCGAAACTGGCCTATCCCATCCGCGACGGCATTCCCATCATGCTGGTAGAGGAAGCGCGGGAACTGAGCGAAGAGGAATTGCGTCAGCCCTGATGGCGTTGAGCGCGCGCATGCGCGGCCGCCGGGCTGGCGGAAGGAAAACAGGAGCATCGAGCATGAACACGCAGGCGAACAACGACGATCTCGACCTGGTGCCGGAAGAAATACGCCTCACCGACGAGGGGCGCGAGCTGATCGTGACCTTCGAGAACGGCGAGCAGTTCATCTTCACCTCCGAATTCCTGCGGGTCACCAGCCCGTCGGCGGAGGTGCAGGGGCATCACCCCTCGCAGCGCAAGACGGTGCCGGGAAAGCGGCATGTGAAGATCACGAAGATCGAGCCGGCGGGAAACTACGCGGTGCGGCTGATCTTCGATGATGGGCATGACACCGGCATCTATACGTGGGATTATTTCCTGGAGACCGGGCGGAACATGGAGAAGCTCTGGGCCGATTATCTGGAGCGCATGCGCCGCGAGGGTCTGTCGCGCGATTCCGCCGAATAGGCGCGGCGCGCATGAGCACAAATCCCAACATTCTCGCCGGCCGGCCATCGCGGACGCTTTCCGGCGACGTGGCGGTGCCGGGCGACAAGTCCGTGTCGCACCGGGCGGTGATGCTGGGCGCCATGGCCATCGGCGCCACGCGCATCAGCGGGCTGCTGGAGGCGGCGGACGTGATCCGCACGGTGCAGGCGATGGCGGCGCTGGGCGCGCACATCGAACGCCACGCCGACGGCACCTGGGTGGTGGAAGGCGTCGGCGTCGGCGGCTGGAAGGAGCCGGAAGAGGTCATCGACTTCGGCAACTCCGGCACCGGCGTGCGGCTGGCCGCGGGGCTGGTGGCCACCACGCCGGTGAAGGTGATTTTCAGCGGCGACGAATCGCTCTCGCGCCGGCCCATGGGGCGCATCACCCAGCCGCTGTCGCTGTTCGGCGCGCGGATCGATACCGCGCCGGGCGGCACCCTGCCCATGCGCGTCATCGGCAGCGACGACCCGGCGCCGGTGGAATACACCCTGCCGGTGCCCTCGGCGCAGGTGAAATCGGCGGTGCTGCTGGCCGGGCTGAACGCGCCGGGGGAAACCATCGTCATGGAGCCGGAAGCCTGCCGCGATCATACCGAGCGGATGCTGAAGGCCTTCGGCGCGGACATATCGGAAGAGTTCACCGAAAAGGGCCGCATCATCCGCCTGTCGGGCCAGAAGGAGCTTACGGCCTGCGCCATCGAGGTGCCGGGCGACCCCAGCTCCGCCGCTTTCCCACTGGCCGCCGCCATTCTGTGCCCGGACAGTCGCGTGATGGTGCGCAACGTGCTGCTGAATCCCACGCGCACCGGGCTGATCGAAACGCTGCACGAAATGGGGGCGGAAATCCGCATCCTCGAACCGCGTCAGTCCGGCGGAGAGATCATCGGGCACGTGCAGGCGGAGACATCATCCTTGCGCGGCATCACCGTGCCGGCGGCGCGGGCGCCGTCGATGATCGACGAATACCCCATCCTCGCCGTGCTTGCCGCCTTCGCCCACGGCACCACCCGCATGGAAGGGTTGGCGGAACTGCGGGTGAAGGAATCCGACCGCCTGAAAGTGACGGCCGAGGCGCTCGCCGCGTGCGGGGCGGAGGTGAAAACCGGCGAGGACTGGATGGAGGTGACCGGCAGCGGCGGCAGGCCGCTGAAGGGCGGGGCGGTCATCGACGCGCATCACGACCACCGCATCGCCATGAGCTTCCTGGTGCTGGGGCTGGCGGCGCAAGAGCCGGTGACGGTGCGCGGGGCGGAGATGATCGCCACGTCGTTTCCCGGCTTCGTTTCGCTCATGCAGGGCTTGGGCGCGGACATCGCGCCGGCGGAAGTCGAGTAGAGCAGGCCACTCCCATCCTCACGACTTGCGGCCACCGGCGATTTTTTCCCACGTCTGGCCGCTGCCCAGCATGCGCTTGAGATAGGCCATGTTGGCTTCCACCTGTGCCGGAGGAAGGTCGTGGCTGGCAACGCGGCGCGCTTCCCGGAAACGCCCCTGCAGGCCGAGCGCCAGCGCCAGGTTCTGCCGCAGCTTCGGCGCCACCCTGCCATCGGCGCGGGCCAGCGCCTGTTTCAGCAGGCGTTCGGCTTCCTTCGGCCGGCCTTCCATGATGTGGCTCATGGCCATGTTGTTGATGACCTCGGCATTGCCGGGAGAGCGGCGCAGCGCTTCGTTGAAGGCCATGCGGGCGGCGGCGTAGCGACCCTGCGAGGACAACGCGGTGCCCAGGGCGTTTTGCACCTTCCAGTCGTTGATGCCGGCGGCCAGCAGCTTGCGGAACTGATCCTCCGCCGGCACCGGCCGGTTGGCGCGCACCAGCTCGATGCCATATTGATAGCGCAGCGCATTGTCCTTCGGGTTGAGCGCCACCAGGCGCTGCATCACCGCCAGGGCCGAATCGTCCTGGCCCAGCTTCTTCAGCTCGGCAATCAGCGCCAGCCCCGTGCGCTTGTCCGCCGGGTTGCGCGCCCATTCCCGGCGCAGGCGCAGGACGCCTTTCACCGAGGGAGAGTCGGGCCGGTCGATGGAGCCGGTGGTGATGTCGCCGCCAGCGTGTCTGGCGGTGGTCTGGCATCCGGTCAGCGCCAGCGCGGCCAGCAGCAGCAGGGCCGGGCGCCGGAGCGCGTGTCTTGCGTTTCGGGACATGGTGCCTTCTCGCGTGGGTTTCGCTTCCTGCCACGATGTTGCAGACAACCGGTCAACAAACTGTTAACCATGAGCGCGTTTGTGAAAGGCGAGGGGGATCGCGGATGACGGACATTGCCGATCTGATGACCACGGAGGCGGAATCGGCCACGCCGGTGCGGCTGGTGGCGGCCGAGCGCGTGGAGGCGGTGCTCAAAGCGTTGCCTGAGGCGCAGGCGGCCTGGGCGCGGCGGGCGGGCTTTTGCGGCAGGCCCGGCGAGGTGGTCTTGCTGCCGGATGCGCAAGGCGCCGTGGCGCTGGCGCTGGCCGGCGCCGGCGCGGCCGATGATGCGCCGTCCATGGCGCCGGGAGCGCTGGCGGACAGGGTGCCGGCGGGTGTTTACCGCTTCGTGTTCGACGACGCGCCGCATGTGAACCCGGCGCTGGCCACGCTGGGCTGGCTGCTCTCGGCCTATCGCTTCGACCATTACCGGAATGGCGGGGGCAGGGAATGGCCACGCCTCGCGCCGCCCGAAGGGGTGGATGCGGCGGCCCTGATGCGGCAGGCGGAGGCGGTGTTTTTCGGCCGCAATCTCATCAACACGCCGGCGCTCGATCTCGGCCCGGCGGAGATGGCGGCGCACGCCCGCAAGCTGGCGGAGGAATTCGGCGCGGATTTCGAGGAGGTCACCGGCGCGAAACTCAGGCGCGGCTTTCCCATGATTCACGCCGTGGGCATGGCCGCCGCCGAGGAGCGGGCGCCGCGTCTCATCGATCTGCGATTCGGCGATTCGGGGCCGCGGGTGACGCTG
>JALVFB010000087.1 GCA_027030295.1 Hyphomicrobiales bacterium | reverse complement strand
TTCTGCCCGGCGGGGTGCTGAGGCGCGATTCCCACCCTATTCAGGCGGATGGAGATGCCCGGCAAGTTCCGCCAGCGCCAGGCGGGCGCGCGCCTCGTCTTCCGCGCGCACCATCAGGCGGCGGGGAAAGGCGCCAATGTTGCCCTCGGTGAAGGCCATGTTCTCGTCGAACACGAAATGCGGCACGCCGGCTTCTTCCAGCAGGTGGCGGGCGTAGGACAGCAGCACCGGATCGGTGGTCTTGAGGATGGCCTTCATGCCAACTCCTCCGCGTCGGCCAGCGGCCACGCCACCGGGTGGCCGAGAAAGACCTCCTCGCCACGGCCGATTTCCTCGATGGCCGTCAACATGCGCCCCTGTCTGCCCAACAGATCGTCGGCCAGCGCCACCAGCCGCGCATTGGGCGTGGCGAACGGGGCGAGACGACGCAGCCGCCGGGCCAGGGCGCGTTCGTCGGCATCGGGATGCAGCGCGCACTGGATGATGAAGGCCGCCGCCGTGGAGCGCGAAACGCCGGCCCAGCAGTGCACCAGCAGCGCCCCGCCCCGCCGCGCCCGCCAGCGCCGGGCGAAGTCGATGATTCGCCGCACGTGCTCCGCCTCCGGCGGCAGGAAACCCGGCGTCGCCGCCGCCACGTCGTGAAAGAAAAGCCGCAGGCGCCGCTCTTCCGGCACTGGCAGGTCGGGATGCGGCATCTCCGGGCTCAGCAGGCCGATGACATGGGCCGGTGCCGGCAGCGTGGAGAAAAGCCGCGCCACCCGCTCCAGCGGCGCGATGTGGATGGCGGCCTGATTCATGGGATGGCCCGGATTGGCATGTTTCTTGCGTCGTCTTTACGCTCTGTCAGCATCATCATGTATAATACGCGCATCCGCCCGCGGCCAGTGGTGGCTGGTGGCGATAATGCGCATGTGAGATGGTGGCGATGTCCAGAAAGCCGAAACTCGAGCAGCGTCAGCGCCAGACGCAAACGCTGACGATGACGCCGGAGCTGCAACAGGCCATTCGCCTGTTGCAGATGTCCAATCTCGAGTTGCAAGCCTTCATCGCCGCGGAACTGGAGCGCAACCCGCTGCTGGAAATCGCCGATTCCGACGAGCCGGAAGAACGCCGCGCCGCCAACCGTGACGAGGCGGAAACGCCCGCGGAAGAGCCGGCGCAGGAAAGCCTGACGGAAGCCTTCGCCCGCGAGGCGCCGTCGGAAGCGCGCATGCGGTCCATGGACATGAACCCGGCGGAGGTCTTCGAGCCCGCCGCGCCCTCCGATCAGCCCGCCGCGCCGCCCTCACCGCAAGGCGAAACCTGGCGCGGCGCCGGTGGCGGTGGAGGCGGACGGAATTTCGATAACGCTCCGCCCGATCTGGAGGCCACCGTCTGCGGCGAGAAAAGCCTGCGCGAGCATCTGCTGGAACAGGTGGAGCTGAGCTTTTTCGAGCCGCCGGAGCGCATCATCGCGCGGCAACTGGTGGAACACCTGGATGGCGACGGCTACCTGCGCGAGCCGCTCAAGGACATCGCGGCGCGGCTGGGGGCGGAACCGGAGATGGTGGAGCAGGTGCTGCACCGCCTGCAGGGGCTGGAGCCGGCCGGCGTGTTCGCCCGGAATCTGGCCGAATGCTTCCGCCTGCAACTGGCCGATCAGGGGGCGCTGGATGACGCAATGGCGGCGCTGCTGGATCACCTGGACCTGCTGGCGGCGCGCGACTTCGAGGCGTTGGCCGACATTTGCGGGGTGGAGCTGCGGGAACTGCCGGGCATGGTGGAGCGCCTGAAACGTCTCGACCCGCGCCCGGGCGCGGCCTTCGCGCCGGAGCCGGTGCAGCTGGTCATTCCGGACGTGTTCGTGCGCTCGGCGCCGGACGGCTCCTGGCTGGTGGAGCTGAATACCGAAACGCTGCCGAAAGTGCTGGTGAACAACGCCTATCGGGCGCTGCTGAAATCCGGCGGCGCCAGAAAGGAAGACCGCGTTTTCATAGACGATTGCACGGCGCGCGCGGGATGGCTGGTGAAGAGCCTGGACCAGCGCGCGCGCACCATCCTGTCGGTGGCGCGCGAGATCGTGCGCCGCCAGGATGGTTTCCTCACCCGCGGGGTGGCGGGGCTGAAGCCGTTGACGCTGCGGCAGGTGGCCGATGCGCTGGGCATGCACGAATCCACCATCTCGCGCGTGGTGGCCAACAAGTTCATGGCCACGCCAAGGGGCATTTTCGAATTCCGCTATTTCTTCACCACGGCGATTGCCAGCACCGATGGCGAGGAAGCCGTGTCGGCGGAAGCCGTGCGCCACCGCATCCGTTCCCTCATCGAGGAAGAAACGCCCGACGCGGTGCTTTCCGATGACGCCATCGTCGCCATCCTGCGCAAGGAAGGGGTGGATATCGCGCGGCGCACGGTGGCGAAATACCGCGAGAGCATGGGCATTCCATCCTCGCCGAAGCGCCGGCGCGAGAAGAAAATGATGCGTAAAATCAGGGGATAGAAACCAACTAACCGGACTTTTTGGCAGTGCCGACTGGAAATGCGCCGCCGCTTGCGCCATAATGATTCCATGATGAGGTTCGCAAACCTCCCGGCGGGGGCGGCGGGTCGGTTCGGCACCATTCACATCCAGCGGCCGGCGGAAAGGTGTCACACGCCACGCAAACGTTCCTTCATCCAGCAACGAAAACAGCAAAACAGCCATGCAAATCAGAACCAGCGGCAAGAACCTGGATATCGGCACCGCCTTCCAGGAGCATGTGGATTCGCGTCTGCATGACATTGCGGAAAAGTATTTCAACGGCGTGACCAGCGCCAGCGTGGTCGCCGAAAAACAGCGCAGCCAGTTCGTGGTGGAAATCGTGATGCACCTGACCACCGGGCTGGTGATGCAGGCGAAAGGCGCGGGCGATGATGTCTATGCCGCCTTCGACGAAGCGCTGGAGCACATGGAAAAGCGGCTGCGCCGCTACAAGCGCAAGCTGAAAAGCCACGTGAAGAAGCGCCGCCGGGAACCGCTGGCGCGCCGCGCCGCGCCGAGCTACGTGGTGGCGCCGGAGCCGGAGCAGACGGCGGACGTGGCCCTGGCCGAACCGGAAACGGAAGAGGCGGCGGAAGCCGAGCTGAACCCCACCGTGGTGGCGGAAACCGAGGAGCACATCGTGGAAATGACCGCCGGCGAGGCGGTGATGCAACTGGAGCTGCAGGAGCGGCCGTTCCTCATTTTCCGCAATCTCGCGCACGGCGGCATCAACGTGGTCTATCGCCGTGACGACGGGCACGTGGCGTGGATAGACCCGGGCCCCTGCGTGCAAAAGTAGCAAGGCAGCGTTCGCATTTTCGCCTTTTCGTCGCCACCGGACTGTGGCAGAAGAGGCGCGGGTCCGTTGCGCCCGCAAGGAGGCAGGCATGGATTTGTCGGACATTCTGCAGGCAAGCGACGTCCTGCCGGCGGTGCAGGCGGGCAGCAAGCGCCAGGTGTTGCAGGCGCTGGCGTCGCATGCGGCAAAGGACACGGGACTGGACGAACGGCTGATTTTCGACGTGCTGTTGCAGCGCGAGCGGCTGGGCAGCACGGCGCTGGGTGGCGGCATCGCCATTCCGCACGGACGCTTTCCGGGGCTTGAGCACGTGCGCGGCTTCTTCGCGCGGCTGGCGGCGCCGGTGGATTTCGACGCGCTGGATCACAAGCCGGTGGACATCGTGTTCATGCTCATGGCGCCGGAAAGCGCCGGCGCCGATCACCTGAAGGCGCTGGCCCGCGTTTCGCGCGTGTTGCGCGACAAGGCGCTGGTGGAAAAGCTGCGGGCAACGCGCGAGCCGAACGCTCTGTATGCGCTGCTGACCGGGGCACAGCCCTCGCGCGCGGCGTGAGCCACCTTTTC
>JALVFB010000086.1 GCA_027030295.1 Hyphomicrobiales bacterium | reverse complement strand
GGACGGAAAGCGCACCACGCCGGTATTCCGATCCAGGATGAGGCCATTGCGCCAGACGTTGCCGTCAGGGCTGACCTTGAGAGCGAAATCATCATCGCCGATCAGCCCCATCTCGGCGCGGCCCGACCAGTTGCTCTGGAACAGCAGGCTGGCGGTGTTGGTCGCCGCGACCTTGTTCACCTTGAATCGCACATCTCCCGTGCCCGGCGTGACGTCGTCGTGGCTGAACAGCACCGCGTCGGACTTCACCGCCAGGCGGTTGGTGTCGTCGGCGGTGGTGTTGATGCCCAGCTTCAGCAGGTTCCGAAGTGCGGTGATGGTGGCGGAGAAGTCCTGCCAGGAGGTGCCGTCGAAGAACAGGAAGGTGTTCTCGTCCTGCACGAAGGCCAGCCAGCCCTCCGTCGGCGCATGGAACACCCAACCGCCGTTGCGGAACTCGGCGATGGCATTCTCCCGCCCGGCCCAGTCGCCGGTGGCGCCGGCGGCGACGATGTAGCAGTCGCCATCCGCCGGCGTGGCGGGCGGGCTGGCGAGATCGCGATCCTTCACCGTGGCCTGCACCAGCGCGTCCAGCGTGCGCAGGGCCTCGTTGTGGGTCACATGCTTCTGCGCCTGCTGGGCGGCGATGAGGGGAAGTTGCAGCTTCTGCGTCGTATCAGACATGGATCACCTCTTCCTGCCATGCGCCGGGGCCAAACACCTCCGAAACCTGCGCCACGCGCACCGTCAGCGTCGGCGGCAGGCCGGACGGGAAATCGGCGGCCTGTTGCGCCGCCGTCCAGAGATATTCCGGCGCCGTCGTTTCCTGCGCACGCCGCACCTCGGCACCGTCGACGATTTTCAGCAGATAGCGTTCGGCCGTTTCCGCCAGCGGCGCCTCGCCCGCGCCCCAGACATCGGCCGCCTCGGGCAGGCGGGAGCGACGCACCCAGGTGAAACGGATGTCGCCGTTGACCAACTTGCGCGCCCGCAGGTGCACCGGATGCAGCGGGCGCAAAGCGCGGCCGGTGAACGGTGCCTGAAACGTCGCCCAGGTTTCATCGGCCTCATCACGGCTGGCCGGGCCGGCGCGCAGCGACAACGTGAGGCCGATGTCCGGCAGGCCCACCATGGCGGCTTGCGCCAACGCGCCGTTCAGCAGCACGAAGCGGCTGCCGGCGGGCCAGGAGGCCAGCTCCGGTTCCGACCCGCGCTGGCCGCGCAGGAACATGGACAGCCGCCAGACGTTTTCCGCCTCCAGTACGGCGTCGCGAAACTGCACCACCTCGAACACGCCGGTGGACTCATCGCCAATGGCGGCGGCGTTGGCGCCGGCGAACAAGGCTTCCTCGGTGACGGATTCCAGCGCCCCGCGAAAAAGCCGCACGCGCACGGAAACGCCGCGCTGGAACAGCCACGGCAGGGCGGCGGGCAGTTCGTCCAGCAGTTCGCCGACGATGGCGGGCGCTTCAAGGAAAATGGCGGATTCTCCGCCTTGTTTTTTCAGCGCCACCGCGCCAGGCCAGGGGCGGGAATAGGCGGCGGCATACGGGTGTTTGGCATCGTGCGCGTCGCGCAGGCGCGGCACGTCCAGCAACAGCGTGAACGGCACGGGCAACGGCCTGTTGGCGGCGGCGCGGCGGCGGCGCGCTGGAAATGGCGGCGGCTCCAGCGCCAGCGGGTCTTGCAGCACGGCCTCGACGCGGCGATGCGGCCCTTCTTCCACAATGCGTTCGATGCGCCATTGGCGGCCGCGGAAACGGAACACATCGCCCGGCTCCAGCGCCAGATGATGAGGCCCCAGCGCCAGCGCAAGGCGTTCGCGCCCGGCGCGCGCCAGCTTCAGCAGCACCGCGGCGTGACCGCCGGCGACGGCCTGTGGCAGGCTGGCCGGCAGTGTCACGTGCAACGATGGCTCGCGGCCGGCATCGATGGCGCCACTGGAAACGATGCCGCCTTGCGCCGTGGCGCGCAGGTGCAGCGCCGTTTGGGCATGGTCGGCCGCCTCCTCCAGGCTGATGAAGGTGATGGCCCGTGGCACCTCCGCCACCTCGGCGCGGGTCTGCTCGAACAGCGGCGCCTCGGCGCCGGTTTCCACCACTTCCGCCGTGGCGACATCGGCCACCACCCGGACCTGCCTGCGGAAAAATTGCAGCCCCTGACCGCTCTCGCGCACATCGACGGCAAAGGCCGTCAACAACGGTTCCAGGGCGGCCCGCGCGCTCATGGGGCGATCGATGACATAGCCCGTCACCTGGGCGCCGGTGGCGGCGATGGCGCGCCTGTTCGCGGGAAAGTCCCAGTCGTCGAGAATGGCGGCGATGAGCGTTTCCACCGACACGGCATCGAGGCGGCCGTTCAGCCAGTGGCCATGTTCGTAGGAGTCCGTATCGCCCCAGACATCGGCCAGCGCCGGATACCAGGGATAGGGCCTCGCATCCCAGGCCCAGAAGAAGATGCGGGAAGGATCCAGCATCGGCCCGCCATAGGCGCCGGAGACGGGGTTGTGCGCGCCCGGCGCGCTCCAGTAGTCCATGAGCGCGCGCATGTATGCCTTTTGCATGGCGTCGTCGCGGCGGCCGGAGGAAAAATGCGGCAGGGCGCTCTCGGACGACTTCGGATCGAAGAACACGTTCGGCTGATTGGCGCCCTTGTCCAGCGCCGGGCAGCCGGCCTCGGTGAACCAGATGGGCTTGCTCTCCGGCACCCAGGCCGTGGGGGTGGCGCTCTCCACCCCGCCGGGGCGGTCGTGGTGAGGATTCTTCCACCAGTTCAGGATGTCCTTGTAGCGGAACACCCAGGGCTTGTCGTGGGCGCCGTCGGTGATGGGCGTGCGGGCTTGCACATCGCGGTCGGCGGCGTTGGCATAATACCAGTCGTAGCCCTCGCCACCGGCGATATTGGCCTTCAGGTAGTCCTGGTCGTAATTGCCGTCGGCTCCAGCCTGTGCATCGAGATGATCCACGCCGGCGCGCCAGTCGGACAGCGGCATGTAATTGTCGATGCCGATGAAGTCGATGTTGGCGTCGCTCCACAGCGGATCGAGATGGAAATACACGTCACCTGAACCATCCTGCGGGTGATGGCCGAACCATTCCGACCAGTCCGCCGCATAGCCCACCTTCACCGACGGGCCGAGAATGGCCTTCACGTCCGCCGCCAGCTGTTTCAGGGCCTGCACGAAGGGATAGGTTCCCGGCCCATCGCGCAGCCAGGTGAGACCGCGCAATTCGGAGCCGATGAGAAAGGCGTGCACGTCGCCCGCCGCCTTCGCCAGCCAGGCATAGTGCAGGATGAATCGGCGATAGCTCCATTCGCCGGGGCCGGAATAGATCACCTCGTCACCATCGAGGTCGAAGTCCGACGGCTGCGCCGTGCCGACGAAGGCGGCGAGCTGCGCATTCACGTCCGCCGACTTGTCCGGGCTGGCAGAACGCCCGGGCGCAGGGTCGCAGGTGATGCGCCCGCGCCATGGATAGGACGGCTGGCCGGCGGCGCCGGTGTAGGGATCGGGCAGCGCGTTTCCGATGGGGATGTCCATCATCACGAAGGGATAGAGCACCGGCTTCAGACCGCGGGCGTGCAGGTCGCGGATGGCGCGGATGACCGCATTGTCCGACGGCGTGCCGCCATAGGCGGGGCGGCCGTCGTGGGTGGAGACGGTTTCGGCATCGGCGCGGGTCAAACCGGCCACGCGCCATTCTTCCGGGTGCGTGATCTTTTCCGCAACCTCCACTTTCGGGCGGATGGCGCAATGACCGCAGCGCAGATCGTCACCGAACCAGCTTACCACCAGCGCCGCCGCATCGAGATTGGGCGCGGCGGCCTGCAACTGGTCGATGGAAACG
>JALVFB010000085.1 GCA_027030295.1 Hyphomicrobiales bacterium | reverse complement strand
TCATCGCCGCCACCAGGATGATGAGCGCGAGGATGATGAACATCACGTTGCGTTCCACCGCCAGGGCGGAGAAGAAGGTTTCATTCGCCCGCTTCCAGGTGATGATGCGATAGCCCGCCGGCAGCGCCTTCACCAGCGCCCGCTCCACCTCCTCCACCCGGTCCGGCTCGGCCACGCGCAGCTCGATGCCGCTTACCCCGCCGCCGGTGTTGAAATAGTCCATGGCGGCCTTCAGCGGCATGTAGACGAAATTGGCGTCATAGAGGCTCATGCCGCTGTTGAAGATGGCCAGCACCGGATAGGCCCGGATGCGCGGCGCGATTCCGAAGGGCGTCTCTTCGCCCTCCGGCGACACCAGGGTGATGTTGCCGCCCAGGGTCACGCCGTGTTTCCATGCCAGCCGCCAGCCGATGGCCACCCCTTCTTTCTCGTCGAATCCATCGAACGTGCCTTTCAGCCTGTCGTTGGCCACGCCGGAGACATGCCGGATGTCCTTCTCGCGCAGCCCCCGCACCCGCACGCCGGAGGCGGCCTTCGCGGTGGTCAGCATCACCTGCCCCTCCACGAAGGGCATGGCCGAAACCACGCCGGGCAGCTTGCGCAGGCGTTGCGTCAGGTCGTCAAAATTCATGATGGGCGCGCGGTCGTCGCGGTAGATCGCCACATGCCCGGCGAAGCCCAGGATCTTGCGGATCAGCTCGTCGCGAAAGCCGTTCATCACCGACATGACGACGATGAGCGTGGCCACGCCCAGCATGATGCCGAGAAACGAGAAGACGGAGATGACGGAAACGAAGCTTTCCTTGCGCCGCGCGCGCAGATAGCGCCAGGAAACCAGCCGCTCCCAGGCGGAAAAGGGCCCCTCGCTCATCTGGTTCGCAGCGTCATTCATGCGTTCCCCGCCCCCGCCGGGGCCGGCCGACCGGCCGTCAGCCCATCAGGCATTGCCGCAGCCAGTCCACGGCGTTGTCCAGCGGCACGTTCTCACGCGCACCGCTGGCGCGGTTCTTGATCTCCACCACGCCATCGCGCAGGCCACGCGGGCCGACGATGACCTGCCACGGCAGGCCGATGAGATCCATGCGCACGAATTTCTCGCCGGCGCGCTCGGACGTATCATCGTAAAGCACCTCCAGCCCGGCGTTGGCGAGCTTCTCGTAAAGCCCCTCGCAGGCGGCATCGGTGGCCTCGTCTCCCTGGCGCAGGTTGATGAGCCCCGCCTGGAACGGCGCCACCGGCTCGGGCCAGACGATGCCGTTCTCGTCATGCCCGGCCTCGATGATGGCGCCCACCAGCCGCGAGACGCCGATGCCGTAGGAGCCGCACTGCAAATGGTGCTCCTCGCCATCCGGCCCCAGCACCTTCGCGCCCAGCGGTTTCGAATACTTGTCGCCAAAAAAGAAAATGTGGCCGACCTCGATGCCGCGACCGGAAACACGCCGTTCCGGCGGCACCTCGCGTTCGAAACGTTCCTCATCGTGCATCTCTTCCGTGGCGGCATACATTGAAGTGAACTCGTCCACCACCGCCGCCACCGCCGCCGGGTCGTCGTAATCCAGCTCGAAGGTGCGCCAGTCCTTCTCGTGGAACGCCGCATCGAAATAGACCTGCGATTCGCCGGTGTCGGCGAGAATCAGGAACTCGTGGCTGAGGTTGCCGCCAATCGGCCCGGTTTCCGCCCGCATCGGGATCGCCTTCAGCCCCATGGCGGCGAAGGTGCGCAGGTAGGAAACGAACATCTTGTTGTAGGCGTGCTCGCCTTCCTCGCGCGTCAGATCGAAGGAATAGCCGTCCTTCATCAGGAACTCGCGCCCGCGCATGACGCCGAAGCGCGGGCGTATCTCGTCGCGGAACTTCCACTGGATGTGAAACAGGTTCAGCGGCAGCTGCTTGTAGGACTGCACGAAGCGCGCCACGATGTCGGTGATCATCTCCTCGTTCGTCGGGCCATAGAGCAGCTCGTGCTCCTTGCGGTCGGAAATGCGCAGCATTTCCCTGCCGTAGTCGTCATAGCGCCCGGAGCGCTTCCACAGCTCGGCCGGCTGGATGGTGGGCATGAGCATCTCGATGCTGCCGGCGCGCTCCTGTTCGCGGCGCACGATGGCCTCGATCTTCTTCAGCACGCGAAAGCCCAGCGGCAGCCAGGAATAGATGCCGGCGGCCTCCTGGCGGATCATGCCGGCGCGCAACATCAGGCGATGAGAGGCGATTTCGGCCTCTTTCGGGTCTTCCCGCAGCACGGGCAGAAAATATCGGCTCAGGCGCATGGCTCAATCCCACATGGTTGCGGCTCAACGATTCCGTGAGAGCCTTTTAGGGCAAAAATCGGCCCGCACAAAACGTTCTTCACAATCGCAAACGAATGATGCCCCTGTTGCGCAATGTCTGACCGGTGAAACCGCCCCGCGCCTCCACCCAACCCCTTGTTTTTCATAATCGAGGCCCAAGTGGGGGCGCGGGGCGGTGGGTGGTTCTTCATGCATTGTTGTTTGAATGGGCAAATCTTCACAATTTTACGCATCCTTAATCACCCTCCTGCACCATGGGAACAGCCGGAAATGACCGTCAACCACAGGCGGAAGGAAACATGTCGGGTATCAGCGCGAAGAATACCGGGACGACAACGCCGGCGGCCGGACGTTTCACGGAACAGCGACGCAACATCCGGCGGCGGATCCTGCAGCGGGTTCTCGTCATTTTCGGAAACAGCACGCTGAACGGCACCATGCAGAATATTTCCGACTGTGGTTGCAAGGTGCGTTTCGCGGTGCCGCCGGTGCTGCCGAACGCCTTCGAGATATTCTTCCCCAAAACCGGACAGCGCCGCAAGTGCGAGCTGGTCTGGCGTTCCGATCACGAAATCGGCGTGCGCTTCACCGATGCGGCGAAGCCACACCCTCATGGCTGAGCGCGTTCACCCCGGCCCGCCGGCATGTTCGGGGCGGCGCTTCCTTCAGGAAAAATTCCCCACCTCTTCCGGCTCCAGCACGCCATAGCGCGCGGCCCGGCGCAGCAGACGGCGGGCACGGATGAGGTGCGGCCGGTCATACAGCCGGCCATTGACCGAAACCAGCCCGCTCTTCGGCCTGGTCTCGAAGGCGGCGATGATGTCCCGCGCCTTCGTTATCTGTTCCTCGGTGGGGGTGAAGGCGTCGTTGATGATCGGCACCTGATCCGGGTGGATGGCCAGCTTGCCGGTGAAACCGTCGCGGAAAGCCGCCGCGCAGTCGCTGCGCAGGCCCTCGGTGTCGTTATAGCGCAGATACACGGTATCGATCGGCTCCACATTGGCCGCCCGCGCGGTGAGCAGGCACAGGGTGCGGGCCAGGCGGAACGGATCGGTGAGCAGATCGTTTTCGTCGCGCGAGCTGGCCGCGCCCAGTTGCGCCGCCAGATCGCCCATGCCCCAGGTCAGCCCGATGAGCGTTTCCGGCACCTGCTCGGCCAACGACGGCATGGTCAGCACGCCCAGTGGCGTTTCGCCGGCGATGGCGACGACCGGAATGGGGCCGACATGGCGCATCAGCCGATCGAGGCAGTCGATGCTGCAAACCTTGGGCAGCATCAGCGCTTCCGGGGGATTGTCCAGCAGCGCCACCATGTCGGCGTTGAACTCCGCCTCGTCCAGCGCGTTCACCCGCACGATGAGTTCCGGCTTGCGCCCCCGCGCCGAAATCGCGCCGGGCTGTTGCGGCTCCATTTCCTTCAGCAGGGCGCGCACGTTTTCCCGCGCCCTGGCCTTTTCCTCGAACGGAACCGAATCCTCCAGATCCAGCACCACGGCGTCGGCGCCGCTCTTCAGCGCCTGTTCAATACGGGACGTGTCACTGGCCGGCACCAGCAATAGCGAGCGCATGTTTTCCCTGTCCTGACTGAAGCGATTCTCCGCATCGGAGAGGAGCCTTGCATGCTCCGCTCTCCGCGTTCCGGGGGGGACATTATCGCATTGCCACGAAAATGCAAAATGCCGGACCTGGCCGAATCTCCACCGCCGGGGAACGATCAAAAATGGAACATGCGAATCACCGACGCGATTCACGAATGTTCCGCAAGCCACCGCGCAACCCCTGATATCTTGTGGATTTTCGGGAAGCCTTCCACAAATGATGGGGCGGTAACCTTTTGTTAAGCATCTTGCGGAAGGGTGCGGGCGGAACATGATGACA
>JALVFB010000084.1 GCA_027030295.1 Hyphomicrobiales bacterium | reverse complement strand
CTTGACGGACAGGCCCTTCTCGCGCGCCTTCTTCGCCAGCAGGCCGGCGGCCAGCATGACGTTGGGGTTCGACGTGTTGGTGCATGACGTGATGGCGGCAATCACCACGTCGCCATGCCCGAGGTCGAAATCCGCTCCCGGCGCGGATGCGCGCTTCTCCGCCTCTTCGGCCTTGCCGAACTCCTCCTCCAGCGCCACTTGCCAGGCCTTCTTCGCCTCCTTCAGCGGCACCCGATCCTGCGGGCGCTTCGGCCCGGCGATGGACGGCTCCACGGTGGAGAGATCAAGGGTAAGTTTTTTGGTGAATTCCGGCGTTGGCGTCTGCGCATCACGCCACATGCCCTGTTCCTTGGCATAGGCCTCCACCAGACGAATCAGCGCCTCCGGCCGGCCGGTGATGTGCAGATAGTCCAGCGTCTCTTGCGAAACGGGGAAGAAACCGCAGGTGGCGCCATATTCCGGCGCCATGTTGGCAATCGTCGCCTGATCTTCCAGCGTCAGGTGGCTCAGCCCCTCGCCACAGAACTCGACGAACTTGCCCACCACGCCTTCGCGGCGCAGCATCTCGGTGATGGTCAGCACCAGATCGGTGGCGGTCACGCCCTCCGGCAGCGCGCCCACCAGCTCCACGCCCACCACCTCCGGAATGAGCATGGAAATGGCCTGGCCCAGCATCACCGCCTCGGCCTCGATGCCGCCGACACCCCAGCCCAGCACGCCCAGACCGTTGATCATGGTGGTGTGCGAATCGGTGCCCACCACCGTGTCGGGAAAGGCCACCGGCTCGCCGCCGTTCCCGCGGCTCCACACCACGCGCGCCAGATATTCCAGGTTCACCTGATGCACGATGCCCGTTTCCGGCGGCACCACGGAAAAGTTGGAAAACGCCTGCTGCCCCCACTTCAGGAACTTGTAGCGCTCCATGTTGCGCTCGTATTCGCGCTGGCGGTTGAAGGCCAGCGCATCGGGGCTGCCGAAGCGATCCACCATCACCGAATGATCGATGACGAGATCCACGGGGTTGAGCGGATTGATCTTCTCCGGATCGTCGCCAAGGTCATGCATGGCGTCGCGCATGGCGGCCAGATCCACCACCGCCGGCACGCCGGTGAAGTCCTGCATCAGCACCCGCGCGGGAAAGAAGGCGATCTCGCGCTTCGCCGCGCCCCTGTCGTTCAGCCATGCGGCCATGGCGCGGATGTCGTCCGCCTTCACGGTGCGCCCGTCTTCGAAGCGCAACAGATTTTCCAACAACACCTTGAGCGACACGGGCAGACGCGCAATGCCGGCAAGCCCCTGCTCTTCCGCCGCCGCCAGCGAATAGTAGGCGAATGCCTCGCCCTCCACCTCAAGAGTGCGCTTCACGTCAAACGCCCGCGTGCCGCTCATGAAGTCCTCCTCCTGTGCACATTGAACCATGCCTTTCGGCGGCCTTTTTAGGCGCTGGCGGCAGAGCGAACAAGGCTGGAGCACACGAAAACCCGCCCCGGGGGGACACCCGGGGCGGGCCGAATGATCGCGCAATGGAGGGAGCGATCACTTCTTGTCGTCGTCCACTTCCTCGAAGTCCGCGTCCACCACGTCTTCGTCTCCGGCGGAACCACCGGAAGAAGCCTGCTCGCCGGCGCCCGCGCCACCCCCGGCGGAAGCGCCGCCGGCCTGCTGATAGGCGGCCTCGCCCAGCTTCATCGCCGCCTGCGCCAGCGCCGTGGTCCTGGCCACGATCTCGTCCTTGTCGTCGGACTCCATGGCCTTTTTCAGCGCCTCGATGGCCTCTTCCACCGCCTGTTTGTCTTCGGCGGAGACTTTCTCGCCCAGCTCCTTCAGGCTCTTCTCCGCCTGATAGATGGCGGCGTCGGCCTGGTTGCGCGCCTCGATCAGCTCGCGACGTTTCTCGTCTTCCGCCCGATGCGCCTCGGCCTCCTTGACCATGCGCTCGATCTCTTCATCGGACAGGCCGCCGGAAGCCTGGATGCGGATCTCCTGCTGCTTGCCGGTGGCGAGATCCTTGGCCGAGACGTGCACGATGCCGTTGGCGTCGATGTCGAAGGTCACCTCGATCTGCGGCACGCCGCGCGGGGCGGGCGGAATGCCCACCAGGTCGAACTGGCCCAGCAGCTTGTTCTCCGCCGCGATCTCGCGCTCGCCCTGGAACACGCGGATGGTCACCGCCTGCTGGTTGTCCTCGGCCGTGGAGAAGATCTGGCTCTTCTTCGTCGGGATCGGCGTGTTGCGCTCGATGATGCGGGTGAACACGCCGCCCAGCGTCTCGATGCCGAGGCTCAGGGGCGTGACGTCCAGCAACAGGATGTCCTTCACCTCGCCGGAGAGCACGCCGCCCTGGATGGCCGCGCCCATGGCCACCACCTCGTCCGGGTTCACGCCCTTGTGCGGCTCCTTGCCGAAGAACGCCTTCACCTTCTCCTGCACCAGCGGCATGCGCGTCTGACCGCCGACCAGGATCACCTCGTCGATGTCGGAGGCTTTCAGCCCGGCGTCCTCCAGCGCCTTCTTGCACGGCTCCATGGTGCGCTCGACCAGATCCTCCACCAGGCTCTCCAGCTTCGCGCGGGTCAGCTTCATCTGCAGGTGCTTCGGCCCGGACTGATCGGCCGTGATGAACGGCAGGTTGATCTCCGTCTGGTTGGTGGAGGACAGCTCGATCTTGGCCTTCTCCGCCGCCTCCTTCAGGCGCTGCAGGGCCAGCCGATCCTGGCGCAGGTCGATGCCCTGCTCCTTCTTGAACTCGTCGGCCAGGTAATCGACGATGCGCATGTCGAAGTCCTCGCCGCCGAGGAACGTGTCGCCGTTGGTGGACTTCACCTCGAACACGCCGTCGCCGATCTCCAGGATGGAGATGTCGAAGGTGCCGCCGCCCAGGTCATAGACGGCGATGGTGCCTTCCTCCTTCTTGTCCAGACCATAGGCCAGCGCCGCCGCCGTCGGCTCGTTGATGATGCGCGGCACCTCCAGCTTGGCGATCTTGCCCGCGTCCTTGGTCGCCTGGCGCTGCTGGTCGTTGAAGTAGGCCGGCACGGTGATCACCGCCTGCTTCACGTCCTCGCCCAGCGCCCGCTCGGCGGTCTGCTTCATTTTCTCAAGAATGTAGGCCGAAATCTGCTGCGGCGAATACTTCTTGCCGCGCACCTCCACCCAGGCGTCGCCATTGTCGGCCTTCACCACCTTGTAGGGCACCAGCTCGATGTGCTTTTTCACGATCGGATCATCGAAGCGCCGGCCAATGAGGCGCTTGATGGCGAAAATGGTGTTCTCCGGGTTGGTCACTGCCTGGCGCTTGGCGGGAATGCCCACCAGGATTTCGCCTTCCTCGGTGAAGGCCACCACCGACGGCGTGGTGCGGGTGCCCTCCTCGTTTTCCAGCACCCGCGGCTCCTTGCCTTCCATCACCGCGACGCAGGAGTTCGTGGTACCAAGGTCGATGCCGACGATCTTGCTCATTGCATTCTTCCTCCTCGTGCGGCGGGCGGAAAACGCCCACCGGAATGAATTCTCTTGCCCCGTTCGTTTCACTCCCGGCGCATGCCACCTCGCCTGCGCCACTCGCGGCTTATATAGGTAGGGGGAAAAGACGCATCAACAAGGCCGGGGAACAAAGATGACGCCATTGTTCGCCGATACCCCGCCGGAACTGCCCGAAGGCGTCCGCCTGCTGCGTGGTTTTCTGGACAAGGCGGCGCGGGAAGACCTGTTGTCGGCCGTGGTGCGGGCGCTGCGCATCGCCCCGCTGTTCACCCCGCGCATGCCGCGCACGGGCAAGCCCTTTTCCGTGCGCATGAGCAATGTCGGCGAACTGGGCTGGGTGTCGGACAGGGAAAAGGGCTATCGCTACGATCCGGTTCACCCGCACACGGGCCGCCCCTGGCCACGAATGCCGCGGATGTTGCTGCGGCTGTGGCGGGAACTGACGGATTATCCCGCGCCGCCGGAGGCGGGCCTCATCAACTATTATGCGCCGGGCGCGCGCATGGGCCTGCACGTGGACATCGACGAAGAGGCGCTCGACGCGCCGCTGGTGTCCATTTCGCTGGGCTGTTCGGCGCGCTTCCGTCTTGGTGGACTGAAACGGCGCGACCCGACCATCTCCTTTCCCCTGCACGCGGGCGACGTGCTCATTCTCGAAGGTCCCTCGCGCCTGCGCTACCACGGCATCGACCGCATCCATCCCGGCACCGGCGCCCTGCCG
>JALVFB010000083.1 GCA_027030295.1 Hyphomicrobiales bacterium | reverse complement strand
CCCGGCGCCAGCAGGTTGAGGGTGATATCCCGGCTGCGCACCGGATTTGGCCAGATGTAGGCATAGCCCGCGCGCAGGATCAGATCCGGGCTGACCTGATATTCCAGACCCACCTTGATGGTATTGGTGTCGCGCCAGCCGAAGCCCGGCCCTCCACTGACGCCGAAAGGCAGAGGAATGCGGCTGGAATTGCTGATGGCGTCCACGCCGGAATTGAAGATGCGGCGATAGTCCACCATCAATTTCAGATCGGGCGTGGGCCTGAAGGCGACGCCCACCTGCAAATTGGCCGGAATGTCGAAATCACCGCCGTTTTCAAACAGGCCGCGATACTTCTTGAACTTCGACATCCAGATTTTGGTCTGATACGAGGCGCCGATGCTGATCATGTCGCTCGGCTGCAAGGTCACGCCGAGGCGCACACCGCCACCATAGGAATAGCTGTAGCCGCGATTGGTGAAATTGGCCGGATCGCTGGAAAACCCCGCGAACGCCTGCAAGCCGTAGGCCTTGAACCGCTGGATGGCGAACAGCGGCGCGATGCCGATGCTGAAGCCGTCCGTCAGCCTGCGCGCGTAGGCGCCGGAGATGAACATTTGCATCAGGTCCACGCCCGCCTTGCCACTGCCGCAGAACGGATTCTGCCCCGCGCCACCGCAGAAGGGCGAAGTGTTCGGCACCGCCTTCCAGGTGGTGTTCATGCCGCCGTTGCCGAAGATGGAAAAGGCGATGGCCGAGTCGGCGTCCAGTTGGCGCACATAGGCCATGGTCGGCACCGGGAAAAGATTTTTCTTGCTCTTGTGGGTGCCGGGATTGACGAACAGCGTCCCCGTCGCCGTGTATTTGCGGAACGGCATGAACAGACTCATGCCCATGTTGAACTGGTTGCCGATGCCCACCAGGCCCGCCGGATTGATCGAGATGCCCGTGGCGTCCTCGATGGAAGCAACGCCGGCACCGGCCAGCGCCTTGTGCCGCAGGCCGTAGGCGTGCTGGAAATAGCCTTCGGTGGCCAGGGCATCACCGGCCACCATGCCGATGCCGGCCGCCATCGCCAGCACCGATGCACAGGAACGCAGCAGCTTTTTCATTTCTCTTCCCCTCCTGGACAAATTCCCGCCTGCCGACGCCACGCCCCCAGCTCGCCCTGGCGCCGGACATGCCGCCATTTGCATATACGCCGTTGCGTATCTTTAACGGATCGGCCACGTCGTTGTCCAGAACCGGGGGGAAGATTCCGCTCACGCACCCGCCCTCGGCATGCCATTTTTCCGCCACATGTTGCAGCGGCGCAACACCTTTGCGCCATGAAAAAGCGAACGCCGCCCGAAGGCGGCGTTGCCCGAAACCTGGGAATGTGTGCGGTTCAGGCTTTCTTGATCTTGAACTTGAACACATCCCCTTCCTGACCGGACTCGAGCAACTCGTTGCCCGTCTGGCTGCAGAAGGCGGCGAAGTCCGCGACCGAACCCGGGTCGGTGGCCTCGATCACCAGCACATCCCCCGGCTGCATGCCGGAGAGCATCTTCTTCGCCTTCAGAATCGGCAGCGGGCAGTTCAGGCCCTTGGCGTCAAGCATCTGTTCAGCCATTGGTTGCTTCTCCTTCCTTCTGTTGATCTGCCGCTCCGGTGAACGGCTTCCCCCTGATCCCCGCCTTGTTCCGTGCAACAGCGGATCAGATGAACAGGTTGATATTGCAGTTGGCGGCCACGTCGAAATAGGTGGCCGCGCCCCCCAGCTCGATCTCGTCGATGAGATCCTCCTTCTTGTATTCGAACAGGTCCAGCGTCATCTGGCAGGCGATCATGCGCACATCGGACAGCACCGCCGCCTCGCGCAGATCGTCGAGCGACGCCACGCCCTTGTCCTTGATCATCTTCTTCATCATCGAGCCGGCGATGGCGTCCACGCCCGGAATCATGGCCATGAAGTTCGGCATGGCGATGTGGGTGCCGAACATGGGCATCTCCATGGCGGCGTTGCCCAGCACCGTGAACTTCGGATTCAGGTCCTTCTTCAGCAGCGCCAGCCCATAGAAGGTGAAAAAGAGCGTGACATCGAAGTCCAGGGCCGCGGCGGTGGTCGCCAGGATGAACGGCGGATAGGCCCAGTCCAGCGACCCCTTGGTGACGATGATGCTCATCGACTTCTTCTTGATGTCGGCAACCGTTTCCTCAGCCATCTCCCTCTCCCTGCAGCTGTCTTCCGCATCCTGCCGCCGGCGGGGTCCCCTGCCCGGACACGACGGCCGCGCACATGAGCACATCATGGCATACTCATATGCGCAGCACTGAATGCATCGAATGCCGCCGCTGTCAAGTCAAAAGCCGGTGCGCACGACGCCCTGGCTCATACCAAGATGCGCAAAGGTTGACCGGTGAAACCGCCCCGCGCCCCCGCCCAACCCCTGGGTTCTCAGAATTTGGGGGTTGGGCGGGGGCGCGGGGTGGTGGGTGGTCATTTATGCATCTTGGTATCAGATGTCCAGCACCCGCTCCATGTATTTCACTCCCGCCACGCCGCCGGCGATGATGGCCAGCGTGGCGATGATGGAGCCGAGCGCCAGGGTGCTCATCCCCGTGATGCCCTGCCCGAAGGTGCAGCCCAGCGCCAGGATGCCGCCGAAACCCATCAGCACGCCGCCGGTGAGGTTGCGGATGGTGTCGGGCGTGTCCACGAAGGTCGAAAGGTGAAAGGTCTTCGTCATCTTCGACGAGATGAACGAGCCCAGAATGACGCCGCCGACGGTGGCGATGCCGAAGTTGATGGTCGCACCCGTCCAGGTCATCAGATACTGGAAGGCGTCGCCGGTGGGCGCGATGAAGGTCAGCGCCGTGACCTGCGCCGGCTCGAACTCGTCCGCCCCCATGTAGCCGGTGGCGAACCAGGCGAGCGTCACCAGCAGGCCAAGCGCCACGCCGGCGAAAACATGCCGCGGCGAGCGGCGAAAGCCCGCGTCCCTGAAGGCGAACAGCGCCAGCAGCCCGGAAATCGCCAGCGTGACCACCACGCGCAAGGCCGTGCCGCACAGTCCGGTTGTCCTCCCGATGAGACAGGCGATCCCCTGATTTTCGATGCCCATGTCGCCCAGTCTGACGACCAGCAGATCGCGCACCCAGGCCTGCGGATAATAGAGAATGCCGCGCATGGTCATGTAGCCGGCCCAGCCGATGAAGAACAGCACCATCAGCGCCTTGAGGTCGCCATTGCCCACGCGCATGAGGTTGCGCCCCGGGCAGCCGCCGCCCAGCACCATGCCGAAGCCGAAGATGAAGCCGCCGATGATCAGTCCGGTGAGCGACATCGTCGGGCGCAGATAGATGGAATTCTCCAGATGCACATAGCCGCCGATGTAGAGCAGCTGCGAACCGAGGATGGATACGGCCATGGCCAGCATCCAGGCGCGCATGCGCCGCCAGTCGGAAAACGACACGATGTCCGACACCGCGCCCATGGCGCAGAAATTGGTTCGATGAATGACGAAACCCAGCGCGATGCCGATGATGAGACCCCAGACGCCCATCTGGGTGCTGACAGGTATGTCCTCGAACATGTCCTCTCCCCTGCGGCGCTCCGTCCGCCGCCCTTGCCAGTTGTCGATTGGTTGCGTTTCCTCCCGCGATCGGGCCCTGGTCATATCCGGCCCGGCGCATTTATGCCACATCGACACTTTCACGCAACCACCGCGCCGCCCGCCTTTCCACAAACCTTCCTCAAAACGGTGCGAGCACACGCCGGAAGGGCAAAAAAGACGAAGACACCTTGCGCATATTTGAATATGAACATAAAAAGAAATGCGCCTGGAACTCCAGGCGCGGGATCACAGGTTCGGGGTCTGCCATGAACGACATGGACATCAGCAAGCTGCAGGACAACGCCAACCGTGCCAGCGTGTTGCTCAAGACCATGGCCAACGAATGGCGTCTGCTCATTCTCTGTCACCTGGCGGAAAGGGAGCGCTCGGTGAGCGAACTGGAGCGGTTGATCGGGCTGAACCAGTCGGCGTTGTCGCAGCATCTGGCCATCCTGCGCCGTGAACAGCTGGTGAAGACGCGGCGCGAGGCCCAGTCCATCTATTATTCGCTGGCCTCGGAAGAAGCTGCCCAGATCATGGGCACGCTCTACAATCTCTATTGCACCGCGCCCGATCTCGCCTCCCGCTAGGATTCGGCCGTCCTTCCGTGATCTGCGGCGCCACACTACACGCCACAATCGTCATCCCCGGGCTTGTTGTTCAGC
>JALVFB010000082.1 GCA_027030295.1 Hyphomicrobiales bacterium | reverse complement strand
GGCGAGGCCATGGCCATCGGCCGCACCTTCCACGAAAGCCTGCAAAAGGCCCTGCGCAGCCTGGAAACGGGCCTCACCGGGCTGAACGAGGTGGAGATCGAGGGACTGGGCGAGGAGGACGACGACAGCAACGCCATCCGTGCCGCCCTGTCGAAGCCCGCGCCCGACCGCCTGCTGAAAATGGCCCAGGCGCTGCGGCTGGGCTTTCCGGTGGACGACGTGGTGCAATGGAGCGGCTATGACCGCTGGTTCGTCGAGCGCCTGGCCGAGATCGTGGACATGGAGGAACGGGTGAAGGCCCATGGCCTGCCCGAAGACGCCGCCAACTTCCGCCGGCTCAAGGCCATGGGCTTTTCCGACGCCCGGCTGGCCGAGCTTTCGGGTCTTGCGGAAGAACAGGTGCGCCAGCGCCGCTGGGATCTGGACGTGCGCCCGGTGTTCAAGCGCATCGACACCTGCGCGGCGGAGTTCGCCTCGCCCACCGCCTACATGTATTCCACCTATGACACCGGCATTCCCGGCCTCGTGGACGGCGACGAGGCGCGGGTCTCGGAGCGCAGGAAGGTGGTCATCCTCGGCGGCGGGCCGAACCGCATCGGCCAGGGCATCGAGTTCGACTATTGCTGCTGTCATGCCTCTTTCGCGCTGAAGGAGGAGGACATCGAAACCATCATGGTCAACTGCAATCCGGAGACGGTTTCCACCGACTTCGACACCTCCGACCGCCTCTATTTCGAGCCGCTGACCACCGAGGACGTGCTTGAAATCCTGCTGAAGGAGCGGGAGAAGGGCGAGCTTTTGGGCGTCATCGTGCAGTTCGGCGGCCAGACGCCGCTGAAGCTCTCCCACGCCATCCTCGCCGCCGGCATTCCCATCCTCGGCACCCAGCCCGACGCCATCGATCTGGCCGAAGACCGCGACCGCTTCGCCGGCCTGTTGCGCGATCTGGGCCTGAAGCAGCCGGAAAACGGCATCGCCCGTTCGGCGGAGGAGGCGCGTGAAATCGCCGGGCGCATCGGCTTTCCCGTCGTCATCCGCCCCTCCTACGTGCTCGGCGGCCGCGCCATGGAGATCGTGCGCGACGCCGAGCAGCTTCAGCGCTACATCTCCGAGGCCGTCATCGTCTCCGGCGATTCGCCGGTGCTCATCGACCGCTACCTGGAGCAGGCCACGGAAGTGGACGTGGACGTGCTGGCCGACGGCGAGACGGTGCACGTGGCGGGCATCATGGAGCACATCGAGGAAGCCGGCGTGCATTCGGGCGATTCCGCCTGTTCGCTGCCGCCGCACGAGCTGGCCGATGACATCGTGGCCGAGATCGTGCGCCAGAGCGAGAAGCTGGCGCGCGCGCTTCACGTGCGTGGCCTGATGAACGTGCAGTTCGCGGTGAAGGAGGGTGTGGTTTACATCCTTGAGGTCAACCCCCGCGCCTCGCGCACGGTGCCCTTCGTGGCCAAGGCCACCGGCGACGCGGTGGCCGCCATCGGCGCGAAGGTCATGGCCGGCCGGGCGCTGGCCGATTTTGGCCTGAAACCGCGCCATCTGAACCACGTGAGCGTGAAGGAAGCGGTTTTTCCATTCAACCGCTTCCCCGGCGTGGACACGCTGCTCGGCCCGGAGATGCGCTCCACTGGCGAGGTCATGGGCATCGACACGGATTTTCCCATGGCCTATGCCAAGGCGCAGCTCGCCGCCGGCCAGCGCCTGCCGCGCTCCGGCACGGTGTTCATCTCGGTGCGCGACGCCGACAAGCCGGCCATCGTCGAGCCGGCGCGGCTGCTGCACGAACTGGGCTTCACCATCCTCGCCACCGGCGGCACCCAGCGCTATCTCACCGAACACGGCGTGCCGGCGCGGCGCATCAACAAGGTGCTGGAGGGCCGTCCGCACATCGTGGACGCCATGGCCAACGGCGAGGTGCAACTGGTGTTCAACACCACCGAGGGCGCCGCCGCCGTGCGCGATTCGCGCTCCATACGCCAGCAGGCGATTTTCTCCGGCATCCCCTATGCCACCACCGTCGCCGGCGCGCGCGCGGTGGCCCTGGCCATCCGGGCGCTGCTGCAGCGGCCTCTTGAAGTGCGCTCCCTGCAAGAGTATATTGCCGCCCGCGCCGCCTGAGAGCATTTCGCCGGCGGCGCCCGAGAATGTTGCGGGACAGCCCCTGCAAGCCCCCACGGCCTTGCAGGTGGGTGCGTTTTTGTTGTCCGAAAGAGAGCCTGATACGAGAGGACAGAAGAACCAGCCATGGAAAAGATTCCCATGACGACGGAGGGCTTCGAGGCCCTGCAGGAAGAGGTTCGCCACCTCAAGACGGTGGAGCGCGAGCGCATCATCAAGGCGATTGCCGAGGCGCGCGCGCATGGCGATCTGTCCGAGAACGCGGAATATCACGCCGCCAAGGAGCAGCAGGCATGGAACGAGGCGCGCGTGGCCGAGCTGGAGGACAAGCTCTCCCGCGCCGAGGTCATCGACGTCTCCAGCCTCTCCGGCGACAAGGTGCAGTTCGGCGCCACGGTCACCCTGATCGACGAGGACACGGAAAAGGAAGTGACCTATCAGATCGTCGGCGACCTGGAGGCCGACGTGAACCGCGGGCGCATTTCGCTCTCCTCGCCCATCGCCCGCGCCCTCATCGGCAAGTCCGAGGGCGACTTCGTGGAGGTGAACACGCCCGGCGGCGGCAAGTCCTACGAGATCGTGAAGGTGGAATACAAATAATACCGATATGCGCAAAGGTTGACCACTGAAACCGCCCCGCGCCCCCACCCAAGCCCTTGTTTTTCATAATTTGGGGGCCCAAGTGGGGGCGCGGGGCGGTGGGTGGTTCTTTTTGCATCTTGGTATAATCGCCATCCATCCGGCGAACCGACAGGCCCCCGCGACCATGGCGTCGCGGGGGCCTTTTGCGTTCATGGTTGGCAACCGGTCAAGGGGGCGGCTGCGCTCTCACCATCCGTTAACCATGTTTTGATGGTTTTGCGCGACAGTGGTGCGCGAAAGAACGGGCATACCCATTTCGCTCATGCGAAATGGCAAGACGGGAAAAGATCATGAGCAGGAACAGGATCATCGCCCTGGGTGCGGCTTCCGCGGCGGCCATCGGCATCGCCTTTCTGGCGCGTGGCTTCCTGGTGCCGGAGCCGGTGCAGCCGGTGCAGCAGACCGTGGTGCAGCAGGAAGAGAAGGTGGATGTCTTGGTGCTGGCGCGCGACGTGAAGGCCGGTGAACGCCTGACCGCCGCCAAGCTGCAATGGCGGCCGTGGCCGAAATCCATGGTCATCAGTGGCATGATCACGAAGGAAGACCAGCCCGACGCACTGACCTCCATTGACGACAAGCGCGCCAAGGGGCCCATGGTGGCCGGCGAGCCGCTGCTGGAAGGCAAGATCGCGAAATCCGGCGAGGGCGGCGTTCTGGCCGCCCTGCTGCCGAAAGGCATGCGCGCCATTGCCGTGAAGGTCATGGTGGAGACGGGCGCAGGTGGTTTCATCATGCCCAATGACCGGGTGGACGTTCTGCTCACCCGCAAGATCACGCAGGGCAACCGTCAGCCCGTTTCGGTCACCGACACGGTGCTGGAAAATGTCCGGGTGCTGGCCATCGACCAGCAGTATGCGGCCGACAAGGGCGAACAGGCGGCGGTGCCCGAGATGAAAACCGCCACGCTGGAGGTGACGCCCAAACAGGCCGAGGTTCTGGCGCGGGTGCAGGACATGGGCGATCTCACGCTGGCGCTGCGGTCGCTGGCCGAAGAGGGAGAAGGCAACCTCGCGGACGCGAAGCCGCGCCTGTCTCCGAAGTTCGCTGCGCAGGCGGGGGGCGATGTGCAACTGTTCCGCTTCGGCTACAGCAGGCTGGCGCCGGCATTGAACTGAACGACATCGGCCCGGGAGTGGCAATCATGAAGGCATATCGGAAAGGCAAGAGGAATCATCATCGGGTGCTGGCGGCGAGCCTGCTGGCCATGGTTCTGGCGGGGCCGGGCGCGGTGATGTTGCAGGCCGTGGGCGCTCCCTTCGGCGTGACCGGCGCCCACGCCGAAATCACGCGCACTCTGAAGCTGGGGCAGGGCAAGTCCGCGGTGATGCGCCTGCCGGCGGGCATCAAGGACATCCTGCTTGGCAACACCAAGATCGCCGATGTCGTGCTGCGCTCGCGCCAGACGATGTATGTGTTCGGCAGGAAGGTCGGGCAGACGAACGTCTTTCTGCTGGATGCCCAGGGCAATCCCGTGGCCTCGGTCAACATCATCGTTTCCATCGACCCCAGGCCCCTGCAGCGCATGATCAAGAAAGTGCTGCCCGACACCCACATCACGGTGGAAAGCACGGGCGATCAGATCATCCTCGGCGGCACCGCGAAGACGCCCGCGCAGGTGAACAAGGCCATGCAGCTGGCCGTGGGCTTCCTGGGCAAGAACCTGCAGAACAACGATGGTAACCAGGCGAACACCGACCCGAAAAAGCTGCAATTGAAGATCATCAACGCCGTGCGCGTGACCGGCAAGGATCAGGTGACCATCAAGGTCAAGCTGGCGGAGGTGCAACGCCAGGTCATGAAGCAGCTGCGCACGAATCTCGCCAACGTGCGCTTCAATTTCGGCGGCCTGACCAGCTTCATCTTCGGTGGCACGGTGCCGTTTTCGCTGGGCAACAATCTTGGCGAATATGGAGGCTCGCTGGCCTACAACAAGGGCAGCACCACCATTGAAGGGCTGTTCCAGGCCATGGAGCGCGACGGCCTGATGCGCCTGCTGGCCGAACCGACCCTGACCGCCGTTTCCGGTGAATCGGCGCGCTTCATGGCCGGTGGCGAGGTGCCGATCTTCGCCGGCTACGACCCGCTCACCGGCACCTACAAATACAAGCTCAAGCCCGTTGGCGTCATGCTTGGCTTCTCGCCCCTGGTGCTGTCGGAAAACCGCATTTCCCTGAAGGTGCGGGTGGAGGTCAGCGAAGTCAGCAGCCGCTACTCGCTGGCGTTCACGGAAAGGCTCTCGGTGCCCGGCACCGAAAAGCGCGAGGCCATGACCACGGTGGAGCTGCCTTCCGGCGGCACCCTGGCGCTGGCCGGCATGATTCACGAGCAGACCAAGCAGAATATCGACGGCGTGCCGGGGCTGAAGAACCTGCCCATTCTGGGCGCCCTGTTCCGCTCCCGGGAGTTCCAGACCAATCAGACCGAGCTGGTGGTGCTGGCCACGCCCTACATCGTCAGCCCCCGCAACGAGAAGAAGTTCACCACCCCGCTGGACAGGCTGAATCTGGCCTCGGACTATCAGAACTATTTCCTTGGCCGCCTGCAGCGCGTCTATGGCGGCGGCAAGAACAGCGGAGACGGAAACAGGACCTATCACGGCAATGTCGGGTTCATCGTCGAGTGAGTGTGGCCGCCGGATTGCATCAGGAGAGTGGGACATGACCAGGAAGTTGGGTTTTGGTGTTGTTGTGTCGGCGGCGTTGGCGCTCGCCGGATGCACCAATGATTTCTATGACAGCCGCGTGCGCGGGTTCACGCCCGAATATCCGGATCGGACCTATCCCATCGAGGTGAAAACGGGCGAGGCGCGCCTGCGCATTCCGCTGCGCCGGGGCCGCCTCACGCCGGCGGAGCGCATCCGCGTGCGGCGCTTCGCGGCCCAAGCCGTCTCCCTGCCGGAAACCATCCGGATCATTCGCCCCGCCGGTTCGCTGAAGGGCGAGGTGCTGGCGGCGGAAGTGACGAAGGAGCTGATCCGCGCCGGCATCGAGGCCGCCCGCATCGTTCATGTCAGGGGCAAGGTGCATGGCGTCGTGCTTTCCATGCGCCGCAAGGTGGCGGTGACGAAGAAATGCGGTGACTGGTCGCGGCCGCTCAACGAAACCACCCGCAATCGCGTCTATCCCGACCTGGGCTGTTCCCAGCAGCACAATCTGGCTGCAATGGTGGACAATCCGGGCGATTTCGAGCGTCCGCGGGTGATGAGTCCGCCGGACGCCGACGCCCGCAACGCCGCCATGGGCAAGTATCGCAAGCTGGAAGACCACTCGGCCACATGGCCCGGTGATCGCAAGATCAGGATAGACAATCCTGTGGCCGAATCGGCGAAGAGCGATTCCTGACGAACAGTGCGAGGACAGGACCATGAAGGCTGTGGAACATTCCCCCAGTGCGGAACAACAGAGGACTGCCGAGAGCATTCCCCTGCTGCCCGTCATCAACGTGCATTTCTTCCCCTGCACGGCCCAGGCGGCGTCGCTGTTCGCCGAGGTGGCGCAGAGCCGCCAGTTCACCCGCGCCCATGTGGACATGACCGAAGGCGGCATTCCGGCGGCCGTGCAGGTCTATCAGGAGCGTCCCACGCCGGAGCTGCTGGTGGTGGAGAGCGCCGCCGACCGAGCGGGGCTGTTTCAGGAGCTGGCGGCGCTTGCCGAGGTCACCATGCCCGAAACCCAGGTGGTGGTGGTCGGTCACCTGAACGACATCGAGCTGTATCGCGAGTTGCTGGCGGAAGGGGTCAGCGACTATATCGCGCTGCCGGCGCAACCTGTGCGGGTGGTGGCGGCGCTGGCCAGCCTGTTCGCCGGCGACAGGATGGAGAAGCTGGGGCGCGAGGTGGTGTTCATGGGCGCCAAGGGGGGCGTCGGCTCTTCCATCATCGCGCATAACGTCGCCTGGGCGCTGGCCGAGGACTGGCATGTCAACACCGCGGTGGTGGATCTGGATCTCGCCTTCGGCACCGCCGGGCTGGATTTCGACGTGCATCCGGCGCAGGGGTTGATCGAGGCGCTGGAATCGTCCGACCGCATGGATTCCACTCTCATCGATCGCTTGCTGCACAAGTGCTCCGAGCGCCTGATGCTGCTGGCCGCCCCCGGCAGCATGGACAAGGTCGTCCCCATTCGCGAACAGGCGCTGGACATGGTGCTGGAGACCCTGCGCGAAACCGTGCCCCTGTCCATTCTCGACATGCCCAGCGACTGGCACGACTGGATGCGCGCGGCCATGGTCCAGGCCGACCAGGTGGTCATCACCGCCACGCCGGAGCTGGCCTCGCTGCGCAACACGAAGATTCTGGCGGAAAGGATCAAGGGATTGCGCGCTGGCGAGGAGCCGCCGTTGCTGGTGCTCAACCAGGTGGGCATGGGCAAGCGCCCGGAGATTCCGGCGGCCGAGTTCGCCGATGCCGTGGGCCTGGAGGTGACGGAAGAAATTCCCTTCGATGAAGTGGCCTTTGGCGAGGCCGCGTTGAAGGGCCGCATGTTGCTGGAAGAAGCGCCGAAAAGCGCGGTCGCGCAGGCCATCCGCCGCCTCGCCGCGCGCATTGGGCAGATCGATCTGCCGTCGGAGGAGAAATCCTCTCCCTTCGATCTGGGAAGCCTGCTCGGCAAGGTGCTTTCCCGTGGCGGCAACAAGAAATGAATCATTCCTCCTCATCAACGGCTGACGGGTAGCGAAAATGTTTGGCAAGAAGGGATTTGGCAAGAAGGCGACCACCGGCGCGGTGCCGGCTTCCGCTGGCGCAGCCCGCGCGGAGGAGAAGGACTCCGTGCCGTCCGCCGCCGGCGCCACCACGTCGGCCGCGCCAAATGACGTGCAACAGCCCTCCGCGGCGCACCGGGCGCGCGACGAGGACTACTACGACATCAAGAGCGAGATTTTCAACGCGCTCATCGACGCCATCGACCTCACGCAGCTCACCCAGCTCGATGCGGAAAGCGCGCGCGAGGAAATCCGCGACATCGTCAACGACATCATCGCCATCAAGGACGTCGCCATGTCCATCGCCGAGCAGGAAGAGCTGCTCGAGGACATCTGCAACGACATCCTGGGCTATGGCCCGCTGGAGCCGTTGCTGGCGCGCGACGACATCGCCGACATCATGGTCAATGGCGCCGAGCGCACCTTCATCGAGGTGAACGGCAAGATCGAGGAGGCGCCCATCCGCTTCCGCGACAACACCCAGCTGCTCAACATCTGCCAGCGCATCGTTTCGCAGGTGGGCCGCCGCGTGGACGAGGCCAGCCCCATCTGCGACGCCCGTCTGCCGGATGGTTCGCGCGTCAACGTCATCGCTCCGCCGCTGGCCATCGACGGCCCGGCGCTCACCATCCGCAAGTTCAAGAAGGACCGGCTGAAGCTGGACGATCTGGTGAACTTCGGTTCCATCACGCCGGAAGGCGCGGAAATTCTCAAGATCATCGGACGCGTGCGCTGCAACGTGCTCATTTCCGGCGGCACCGGTTCGGGCAAGACGACGCTCTTGAACTGCCTTACCGGCTACATCGACAACGACGAACGCATCATCACCTGCGAGGACGCCGCCGAGCTGCAACTGCAACAGCCGCACGTGGTGCGTCTGGAAACGCGCCCGCCCAACCTGGAGGGCGAGGGCGAGATCACCATGCGCGATCTGGTGAAGAACTGTCTGCGCATGCGGCCCGATCGCATCATCGTTGGCGAGGTGCGCGGCCCGGAGGCCTTCGACCTGTTGCAGGCCATGAACACCGGCCACGACGGCTCCATGGGCACCCTGCACGCCAACAGCCCGCGCGAGGCCATCTCGCGTCTGGAGTCGATGATCACCATGGGCGGCTTCCAGCTGCCCACCAAGACCATCCGCGAGATGATCGTCGGCTCGGTGGACGTCATCGTGCAGGCCAGCCGCCTGCGCGATGGTTCGCGCAAGATCACCCACATCACCGAGGTGGTGGGCATGGAAGGCGAGGTGGTCATCACCCAGGACCTGTTCGTCTACGAGGTGCAGGGCGAGGATGCCAACGGCAAGGTGATCGGCCGCCACCGCGCCACCGGCATCACCAAGCCGCATTTCTGGGATCGCGCGCGCTACTACGGCGAGGAGGTGCGCCTGGCGGAAGCGCTGGAGCGGGCGGCGGACAATGCCGGAGACCTTCTGTGACGGTGGCCGGTGAATTCATGACGGGCGCTTCGCCCGGATGAAGCGGAGAGATTTGCCATGTCGCAAATGGTGTTGCTCGTTCTGCTCATGGCCGGCACCTTCGGACTGGTGTTGGCGCTCATGCTGTCGATGCAGGAGCGTTCCACGCGCCGGCGGGTGGACATCGCCGTCGGCAATCGGGTTGCCGAAAAGGGCGGCATGGGCTTGCTGGCGCGGCTCATGGGCGACGAAAAGGATGATCGCCGCCGCAAGCTGGAGGAACAGCTGCGCGAGTTGCAGGCCGAGGAAAGGAAGAAAAGGAAGTTCACCCTCCGCCAGCGCCTGGTGCAGGCGGGACTGCAAACCAGCGAGCGCCAGTTTTTCATCTATGCGCTGGGGCTGGGCATCATCCTGGGTCTTCTCGGTCTTTCCATCGGCGCCGTTTTCCTGTCCTTCTTCGAGGCCCTGCTGGTCGCCGGCGGCGCCTTTCTGGTGGGGGCGCTGGGCGTTCCCCTGTGGCTTCTGCGCACGCTGACGCGGCGCCGCATGCAACGATTCCTGCATCTGCTGCCCGACGCGGTGGAACTGATCGTGCGCAGCCTGCGTTCCGGCCTGCCGGTGATGGACGCGCTACAGACGATCGCACGCGAACTGCCGGACCCGGTGGGGCCGGAATTTCAGGAGGTGGTGGATGGCCAGAAAGTCGGCATTCCCATCGATCAGGGCTTCGAGCGCATGTATGAGCGCGTGCCGCTGCCGGAGGTGAACTTTCTGGCCATCGTGGTGAGCATTCAGCGCGAAACCGGCGGCAATCTCTCCGAGGTGCTGGACAATCTCGCCGCGGTGCTGCGCGCGCGCAAGACCATGAAGCTGAAGGTGAAGGCCATCAGCCAGGAAGCCAAGGCCGGCGCCGCCATCATCGGCTCCCTGCCGGTCATCATGCTGATGGTCATGGCGGTGTTCAATCCCGACTACCTGGCGCCCCTGTTCCAGACCAGGCTGGGCCATATCATGCTCATGGGGTCGGCGATCTGGATGACCATCGGCATTCTGGTCATGCGCAAGATGATCAACTTCAAGATCTGACGCCGGTTTGGAGGTGGCGTGATGTTTGGATTTGCCATCACGGAAATGGACATCGTCATCGGTGTCATCATGGTGCTGGCCTTCTACTCCGTGTGGCTGGCCATCGGCATGTTTCTCGATCGCCACGAGCGCCAGCGCCGGGTGGATCTGATCGCCAACGAGCGCGCCATGCTGCGTGCGCGCCACAAGCAGGAGCTGATGCAGGCCAAGGGGCGCTTGCGCGAACAGCCTCAGGGGCTGTTGGTGCAGATCGTGCAGACCCTGAATCTGCGCGAGATGTTCGATGCCGAAAGCATCCGCAAGCAGCTGCGGCGCGCGGGATTTCGGCTGGAGAAGCATCTGGTTCTGTTTCTGGCGGCGCGAGTGCTGCTGCCCATTGCCCTGGCCGTTTTCGCCTATGTATATTCGTCCATCGTGCAGGATCCGCCACCGGCGCCGAACATTCGTCTGGCCTATTCGATGATCGGCTTCATCGCCGGGTTCTACCTGCCGGCCATCTGGCTCAGGAACACCATCGCCAAGCGCCAGCAATCCATTCATCTGGCCTGGTCGGATGCGCTGGATCTGCTGCTGATCTGCGTGGAGTCGGGACAATCCATCGAACAGGCGCTGAACCGCGTTTCCCTGGAAGTCAGCGGCCAGTCCCGCCCGCTGGCCGAGGAGCTGCAATTGACCGTTGCCGAGCTGGCCTATTTGGGCGACCGCGGCAAGGCGCTGGCCAACCTCGCCGAGCGCACCGGCCTGCCGGGGGTGAAATCGGCCGTCACCGCCATGGTGCAATCGGAGCGCTACGGCACGCCGCTGTCGCAGGCCATGCGCGCGTTGGCCAAGGAAAACCGCGAGGAACGCATGCAGGAGCTGGAGAAGAAGGCCGCCGCCCTGGGGCCGAAGCTGACGGTGCCCATGGTGCTGTTCTTCCTGCCGGTGATCTTCGTGGTGCTGCTTGGCCCGGCCGGCATCATGGCCTTCGGCAGCTGAGCGCGGCGCGGTTTCACGCCTGGCGCAGCGCCGCCAGCAGCTTCTCGAAGGCCCGCGCCCGGTGGCTCATGGCGTCCTTCTTTTCCGGCGCCATCTCGCCGAAGGTGATGGCGTGCCCTTCCGGCACGAAGATGGGGTCGTAACCAAAGCCCTTCTCGCCGCGCGGCGGCCATGTCAGGCGCCCGTGCACCTCGCCGATGAAGGTTTCCGTCTCACCGTCCGGCCAGGCCAGGGCCAGCGCGCAGGTGAAATGCGCCTTGCGCTGTTCGGGCGTCATCGCACCGGCCTTGCGCAGTTCCTGTTCGACGCGCTCCATGGCCTTGCGGAAATCCTTCTCCGGGCCGCCCCAGCGCGCCGAATGAATGCCCGGTGCGCCCCCCAGCGCGTCCACGCACAGGCCCGAATCATCGGCCAGCGCAACCATCCCGGAGGCCTCCGCGGCCGCCTTGGCCTTTATCACGGCGTTTTCCTCGAAGGTTTCGCCTGTTTCCTCCGGCTCCGGCAGGCCCAGCTCGCCGGCGGAGACGGCCTTCAGCCCCAGCGGTTCCAGCAGCGCGCCGATCTCGCGCACCTTGCCGGGATTGTGCGAGGCGATGACGATGGTGTCTCCGGGCGTCAGGGGCTTCATGCGTCGGCTCCTTCCAGCGTCCGCTGCTGCGCCCGAACCAGCGCCGCGCACCCCTGCCTGGCCAGCGCCAGCATGCGGCCGAATTGTTCTTCCGTGAACGGCTCTTCCTCCGCCGTGGCCTGGATTTCCACCAGTCCGCCGGCGCCGGTGATGACGAAGTTGGCGTCTGTCTCCGCCTCCGAATCTTCCGCGTAGTCGAGGTCGAGAATCACCTCACCGCCGTAGATGCCGCAGGAAATGGCCGCGACGTGATCCCTGACGGGATCGCGCTCGAGCATGTCGCGCCGCATCATCCAGTCGATGCACAGCCTCAACGCCACCCAGCCGCCGGTGATGGAGGCGCAGCGGGTGCCGCCGTCGGCCTGCAACACGTCGCAGTCGATGACGATGGAGCGTTCGCCCAGCGCATCGAGATCGGTCACCGCGCGCAAGGAGCGGCCGATGAGCCGCTGGATTTCCTGCGTGCGGCCCGATTGCCCGGACTTTGCCTCGCGCCGCATGCGGGTGCCGGTGGCGCGCGGCAGCATGCCGTATTCGGCCGTCACCCAGCCCCGGCCCAGCCCCTTCAGCCAGCCCGGCACGCTTTCCTCCAGCGTGGCGGTGCACAGCACCCTCGTTTCACCGACGGCGATAAGGCAGGAGCCTTCCGCGTGTTTCGAAACGCCCGTTTCGATGGTCACGGGGCGCATTTCGTCTGGTTTGCGGCCGGATGGGCGCATGATTCTCTCCTTGGGTTGGAATGCACTTTGCGTTGGGATGTTGCACCTGCCGCCGGCTGTCAAGGCCGCAGCCGCGAAGCGGTGGCCTTGCCAGCCTTGACAGCCGGCGGCAGGTGCAAAAGCTGGTCAGGAAGCGCCAATGGCGAAATTTCGCCATTGGCGCTTCTCTCGGCAAAATCATTCAGCTCCGGTAATCGGCGTTTATGTCGATGTAGGCGTGGGTGAGGTCGCACGTCCACACGGTGATGTCCGCCGGCCCGTCGCCCACCGTCACCGCGATGTTGATCTCCCGGCCCTTCATGTGCGCGGCGGCTTTCGCCTCGTCGTAGCCCGGCGCCACCGCGCCGTCCTTCGCCACCAGCTGGCCGCCGATGAGGATTTCCAGCGCCTTCTGGTCGATGGCGACACCCGCCTTGCCCACGGCCATGACGATGCGCCCCCAGTTGGGGTCTTCGCCGGCGATCGCCGTCTTCACCAGCGGCGAATTGGCGATGCTCATGGCGATCTGCCGCGCCGCCGCCATGTCCGGCGCGCCGGTCACGCGGATGGTGACGAACTTCGAGATGCCCTCGCCGTCCTTCACGATCTGCAACGCCAGGTCTTGGCACACCGCGTGCAGCGCTTGCCGGAAGGCCGCCACGGCGTGCGCGTCATCCTCCGTCACCGAAGCGCCGCCCTGTCCGGTGGCGAAGGCCAGCACCGTGTCGTTGGTGGAGGTGTCGCCGTCCACGGTGATGCGGTTGAAGGTTTCCTCCGCGCACTCGGCCAGCAGCCGTTGCAGCAGGGCGGCGGGCACGGCGGCGTCGGTGAACACGTAGGCCAGCATGGTGGCCATGTTCGGCGCGATCATGCCCGACCCCTTGGCGATGCCGGCGACATGAAACGACTTGCCGCCGATCTCGCCGGAAGCGGCGGCACCCTTGGGATAGGTATCCGTGGTCATGATGGCGCGCGCCGCCTCTTCCCACGAGGCTTCGCCACCGCGCACCATCTCCGGAAAATGCCGGGTGAGCACACGCGCATCGAACGATTCGCCGATGACGCCGGTGGAGCACACCATCACGTCCCGGGCGTCCGCGTTCACCAGCCGCGCCGCCTCTTGCGCCGTGATCCGCGCCGTTTCCGCGCCTTTTTCGCCGGTGAAGGCGTTGGCGTTGCCGGCGTTGACCACCAGCGCCTTCGCCGCGCCGCCGGAGGCCGCCAACGCCTCGCGGCACCACAGCACGGGCGCGGCCGCCGTGGCCGACTGCGTGAACACGCCCGCGGCCTGCGTGCCCTCCGTGAAGGAAACGAACAGCAGGTCGGTGCGGCCGGCGTATTTCAGCCCGCTCGCCGCCACCGCCAGCCGCACGCCGGCGATGGCGGGCAGATCGGGAAAGCGCTCCGGCGCGAACGGGGATGGTGACAGGTCAAGGGACATGGCGGCTGTTCCTGGATAGCACCACAGCGTCCTGGTGGCTGCCACATGAAGTGAAACGGTTACTCGTCACCCCGGCGAAAGCCCAGTGGAATCCAAGAAAACTTCATACGCTAACAAAATCCGTCATTCCCGCGCAAGCGGGAATCCAGTAACCAACTGATTCAGCTATGGATCCCCGCTTTCGCGGGGATGACGAGAAGAGGCGGCTCCCAGACAAGCCTCTTCGTCTTTTCTCTTTGACAACCTCTTGCGATTTCAGTCCTTTTCCCCTCCCATCACGACTTTTCTCGGACATCATTGGGCGAAAGCCGGGGTCCCGCCGCGTCAGTCTCATGCGTTCCCGGCACGAGATGCCGGCTTGCGCCGGAATGACGAGGAGTTCGCCGGCTCACTTCTTCGCCTTCGCCTTTTTCGCCGCCGCGGCCTTTTTCTTCAGCTCCTCCAGCCGCTTCCTGTTCTCTTCCTGGATCTTCTTCAGCTCCGGATCCAGCAGCTCGATCTTGCCGGCCTTGGACAGCGCCGCCACTTCCTTCT
>JALVFB010000081.1 GCA_027030295.1 Hyphomicrobiales bacterium | reverse complement strand
CTTCAAACCGGCGATATAATGTTTGCAAGGTAATCAGGCGGGAAAAGGGAACCCCTCTGAAAAGGGCGCCCATGATGCCGAGGATGCCACCGACGATCAGGACCAAAAGGACGTTGCGCAGAACCTTGCGATTGCCCCTGATCTGCGGAAAGGCGAAAACCGCCACCGTCGCCAGAAGAGCGATGGCGATCGTGCGGGCGCCGGTCATGAAAACGAGAATGCTGATCGCGAATAGCAATGCCAGGCGTAAAATATTTCCGGAAACCAGCAAGGCGCCCGGCACACCCGCCAGCAACAATTTCCCGAGCGAAATCGAGTTCAGCCCGAGGTCGAGTTGTGGCCCTCGATTGGGGAAAAAATTCATCGTCTTTTCGAGAAAATATACGATACCGGCGCTGACAAGAATGGAAAAGGCAAGAGATTGCAGCGCCTTGTTCAGACATTTCTCTTCGCAGGCGATGGCCAGGCCCAGAAAGGCGACCATCCACGCCAGCAGGCCGGCGATGCCGGCCAATCGTCGCGAGAACAGATCGCCGAACATGAGCAGGGAAACCGCCCCCGAAAGAACGACGGCCACCATGAAACCGGCAACCGCCAGAATCAGCGTGCGCTCCAAACGCACCTCGCCCCGGCGCAACATGCCGGAGGCCACCACCATGAAGGGTATTGACAAGGCAATGAAGAAAATATTTTTCGCAAAAGTCTTGTCTGGAAAATCAAACAAATATACAAAAGGTATAATTGAAAAATAAAATATGGCATATTTATTTATGTTTTCTTTTAACATCACTGATGCCCCCTGCCACATATTCCCATTCAAAGCATGTGGCGCCGTGCTTGATGCCTTTCATACCAAGATGCATAAAGAACCACCCACCGCCCCGCGCCCCCACCCAACCCCCAAATTATGAAAAACAAGGGCCTGAGGGGCGCGGGGCGGTTTTACGGGTCAACCTTCGCGCAGATTGGTATCAGATCGCAAGGCGGCCGTCTCCGTTGAAAACGTAACGATGCGGGGCACGGCGTTTCCCGACGGAATGGCAATTCCGGAGCCGCTGGTGGCAAGGCCGGGTGGACATTCGGACAATCCCGCGCTTTCCCCAAGATGCATGGTGATCCCGGCAGGATTCGAACCTGCGACCCCCGGATTAGGAATCCGGTGCTCTATCCAGCTGAGCTACGGGACCTGTGAAGATCGCCGGCACTGTATGAGGTCGCAACCGCGATGGCAAGATCGCGAAGCCTGCTCCTTACTTTCCCCGCCCACGCAGACGGGCAATCTCGGCCGATACCCGCCGCTCCACGATGTCGGGCAAATGGTCGTTCAACCATTCGGCGATGATGGGCTCCAGGAGATCGCTCACCAGCTGACGCAGAGCCTCTTCTCCGCCCAGGGCACGCTTGGCGGCTTCGATGCGCTCCAGCCGGGACATGGCCACCTTCACCCGCTGCCGCACATTGTGCGAAAGAAACGATGGCGCGGAAGCAGACGCGGCGTTCGTGGAGCGTGCGGCTGGCCTGTCAGCGGCCGGCTCCGACTTCACCAGCCGCAAATTGGCCACCCGCCGCGGGGCGACGGGGCTGGCTTGCGGGGGGTTCGCCGGCGCCGCCGTTTGCACGGCGACATTGCCGGCCATGGCAGTGGGAGACATGGCCCATGCCGGGCGCACCAGATTGCCGACCGTGGACTCCCCCGTCTCGGCCGTCGAACCCATGGGAGGCGCTGCGCCAGCATCCGTCCCGGCGTACCCCGCCCCACGACCCGCCGGCCGGCCACCGGCAAGCGCGTGCTCCGACGCCATCCGCCTCGCTTGCGGACGCGATATCGAAGCGGGCGCTTCGGCTGGAAAATCACCGGCGGCGTTCATGGTGGTCGGACCATCATCGGCCCAGAGAATATCATCATCGCCTTCATCCAGGGGCGCCCAGTCCCGATCCGGCGCGGACGGCGCGGCGCTTGCCCTTTCGGCGCCGGTCGCAACAGCATCGGACGGCGTCGATGCCGTCTGGGCTTCGATGGCCTGACGGATGGAAGCGAGCAGGTTTTCCATCTCCTGCAGGGTATCGGGCTTGTTCATGATGCCGGCCTGGTTCCTTCACGCTGCCAGAAACGAATCAGCGTCCTTCGTTCAAGATAGCATGGAAAGCATGCGCCAGGCATGGCCAGGAGAAAAGCCCCACGACGCGGTTGCGCACAGATTTTGCTCCCGAGCGAGAAAAGCCCCGGAGGCATGAGAAGAACACCTGTGGATAACGGCGCACTCAGTCGCCGGTACCGAGGAATTTCATCTTCACCCGGTCATAATGGCGCTTCGGCTCATAGGCCGCCACCGCCAGGCGCAGGCGGCGCGCGGTGAGATCGCCGGTGGCGGCCAGCAGGGCATAGGCGCTGGACACCTTCGCCGCGCGCGCCTTCACCAGCTCCACCCGCGCATTGTTCAGCGCCTGGCGCGCATTGAGCACGTCCAGGGTGGTGCGCGAACCGGCCTTGTATTCCTCGCGCACACCCTGATAGGCGAGGCGCGCCGCCTTCACCTGGGCGGAGGCCGCGGCAATGAGGCGCCGGGCCGCCTGCAGGTTGAACCATGCCTGCACCACCGCCTTTTCCACCGCGCGGCGAGCCACCGCCACCTGCCGGGCGGCTTCGTCGGCCTTGTGCCGGGCCTCGCGCACCGCGGCGTGGTAATATCCGCCGTTATACAGCGGCACGGTCAGCGACAGGCCGATATTGGCATCGCGCGTCTTCATGGGACGCCGCGTCTCTTCCTTGTAACGATTGTAGCTGAGCCGCCCTTGCAGGGAGAGCTGGGGCAACAGGTCGCCAAAGGCCATTTCCACCGCATGGCGCGCGGCCTCCTCGCCATAAGCGGCGGCCAGCACCTGGGGATTCTTGCGCGCGGCGCGCCGCAATGCCTCGGTCAGCGTGCGCGGCAGAAAACGCGGCAGGCGGCGCGGAAAACCCACGCCATTGGGCTTGTGGCCGATGACCTCTTCATAGGCCGCCCGCGAATCGGCCAGGTCGGCCTCTGCCTGGGCCAGTTGCGCCCGCGCGCCGGCCAGCGCGGCTTCCGCCTGCGACACATCGGTGCGGGTGACGTCTCCGACATTGAACCGGTCGCGGGTGGCGCGCAGCTGTTCGTGGAAAACCTTCACGTTCTTCTTGCGCAGGCGGACGATCTCGCGGTCGCGCACGACGTTCATGTAGGCCATGACCGCGTCCAGCAGCACCTGCTGCTCGGTGGCGAACAGATTCTGCTGCCCGGCCTTCACCCGCGCCTTCGCCGCGGCGACGCCATACCATGTCTTCAGGCCGTCGAAGATGGGCTGCTGCAGGGTGATGGCAACCTGCTCATTGTTGTAATTGCGGGCGGCGCCGGGCAGGGGCGTGATCTTCTTGCGTCCCAGCGTGGCGCTGCCGGCGGCATTCACCTTCGGCAGCCAGCCGGAGCGCGCCTTGGCCACGCCCTCGTCGGTGGCGCGCAATCCGGCGCGGGCGGCCAGCAGCTTCGGATTGTTGCGATAGGCATCGCTAAGAGCCGCGCGCAAGCTCTCGGCCGAAGCCGGCTGGCCCGCAATCACCACCCCCGCCACGACGCAAATGGCGAGCGCGGACAAACGCAAACGGGACATGCCTTGCAATTTCATGACCGACCCCCTGCCTTTCGCCCCCCGTTGGCCTCGTGACAGGCACGGAAGGTCATTCTCATGTTTCGTTGCCGGAAAGATGGCAAAGGAATGGAGCCTTTACAATCCGCCAGCCCCGTTCGTGCGGCATTTTTTCCGTTGTGTGCATATTGCGCCACACGGGCGCGCCATCATCCGCGCAGCTGGGAACACGCCGTTTACCACTTTCGCGGGCAAGGCATTGCCAGCCGCCACACGTTGACTTATCTAATAAGCACACGCGGCCTCGTGGCGGAGTGGTGACGCAGCGGACTGCAAATCCGTTTACCCCGGTTCGATTCCGGGCGAGGCCTCCATTCCTCTCCATCTCTCCGATCGACCAACGACATGGATACCCGGGTCAAGCCCGGGCATGACGAGGAAAGGAGCGTTCGATTCCGGGCGAGGCCTCCATTCCTCTCCATCTCTCCGATCGACCAACGACATGGATACCCGGGTCAAGCCCGGGCATGACGAGGAAAGGAGCGTTCGATTCCGGGCGAGGCCTCCATTCCTCACCACTTCCATCTTCCCCGCAACAGCAATGGATGCCCGGCACAGGGGCCGGGCATGACGGAGGAGGAGCGTTCGATTCCGGGCGAGGCCTCCATTCCTCTCCTATCCCGACGCCGGTCAATGCT
>JALVFB010000080.1 GCA_027030295.1 Hyphomicrobiales bacterium | reverse complement strand
CTTAACGAGACTTTCTATTTCATAGATAATATCTTGAAGCCTCTCTTCTTCCCCTATATGCCTCTTAATATATGCTGGAGGATAAAAATTGACAAATTTAGCCCTATTAACCTCTTTATGCAGCCTTTCAAGCCATATAGCATAATTACAATCACCCTCCAGAATCTCCTCTTCTATGCTACGATTTTCTTCTTTATCTCTCCTACAAATCTTTAAAAAGTTCGGGTGAAAATGCATATACTTTTTTCTAAGGATTTTATTGCTCGCAGAAGTTTCCTCTAAACTTATCTCGTGAAATTTTGGATGTTTTATATCATAATGAGAAGAATCACTCCATCTTCCTACAGATATATAATATATCTCAACCCCCTTATCCAACCACATATTCAAAGCAGTCAGCCACTCAGGTCTTGCGTATTTCTTTCTTCCACCCTTTCCCACAAAGAACATTTTACAATAATAATCATCCTTACAATTAAACTTCTCCAATAACATATCAAAAAGCGGGATTAACTTAGTAGAGGCATCAGCATAAGAAAGGGTTAAAACTTTATCATAATTCCACCAATCTTCACCAAACTCTCTTTCATAAGCTTCATAAACTTTATCATTTAGCCTTTCTTCAGAAAAAATTATATTTTCGAAGGCAAGAAAAAGCCCCCTTAAGACTCCAACAAAAAAGTCTTCCCCACTTCCTTTTTCATGCTCACGCGCAGATATATTATTCATTTTTAATATTATCCAATGTAAACTTGTTGTCAGCCCCTTCCCTTCATGTCATGAATTATTATAGCTCCATCTATAACAATTCATGACATGAAACTTCCTTCCACCCCTGCGGAAGGTCATACCTTACCCATTTACACTATACCACAATATGCAATATTGTCAATTGTGATAGCAAGGCGGTTTCGACGTCTGCCGTCATGAGGACATGAAAAAGCGCCGCCCGGCGTCCCGGACGGCGCTCCTATTGCCCGTAGCCATTTCACAGCGTGCTGTAGAACATCTCGTTGAACAGCGAACGGCCCCATTGCAGGTTGGCCTTGCCGAAGGAGCGCGACCGGTTGACGAAGGCCTGCGCCTTCTGCCGGAACACGTATCCCCCCGTCTCGCGGTCATAGACCATGCCGAAACTGATCTTGAAGGCGATGGACTGCAACGGATCGGCGTTCACCGCCACATAACACATCATGCCCGGCGATTGCAGCGGCCCCATGTCCTTGCCGTCCATCTGGTTGGTGATCAGCCGCGCCACGTGCCCCGCCTCGTAGTTGGCGGCGAAACCCGCCTTGACGAACGGCATGGGCCGCGCGTCGCCGCAAACGAACACCCGCTCATCGCCGATGACATGATAATTCACCGGGTCGATGTTGGCGAACAGCCCCGGTTCGTCCGTTTTGGCGATTCCGGTGCGCTCCAGAATCTTCGCGCCACGAATGGGCGGATAGATGGAAGCGTCATCGAAGGTGATGTCGCCCTTGTTGGTCTGCACCGTGCGGCGCGAAGCGTCGATGCCCTTCACCCGCACGCCGGGCACGATCTCGATGTAATCCTTGTAGAGGGTTTCGATGGCTTCGCTGATGCCGTCCGGCCTGAAGGGCGGGCGCTCGTGCGAATCCAGCAGCACCACCTTGCCCTTGATATCGTTCTCCTTCATGTAGCCGGCGATCATGCACGCGCGCTCATAGGGCGCCGGCAGGCAGCGGTAGTTGCCCGAAGGCACGGTGAGCAGGAAGGTTCCTTCCTCGAACTCGTCCAGCTTGTGCTTGAGCGTCAGATGCTCCGAACCCGGCTTGAACGCCGCCGGATACATGGAGCGCAACCGCGCCGCCTCGCCCGGATCGGGCACGCCGAAACGCCCGTAGTCGTAGTCGATGCCAGGCGCCAGCACCAGGTAGTCATAGGTCAGCCAGCCCTCGTCGGTATATACGACGCGGCGCTCGCGATCCACGTCCACCACCGCCGCATGCAGCCACGTATAACCATGATTGCGCGCCGCGTCCGCGAAGCTGTGCACCAGCTCGTCCAGCGGCAGCTTGCCCACCAGCCACAGGTTGGACAACGGGCAGGAAAAGAACATGGCGCGTTTCTCGATAAGCACCACGTTCAGCTCGGGTTTCAGCTTCTTCAGCTGCCGCGCCACCTCCAGGCCGGCCCAGCCGCCGCCGACCACCACCACGCGCGCCTTGCCGAAGCCCGGCACCTCCGCCTGGCGCGAAAAGGCGCGCGGAGGATGCGGCACCGCCGACTTGCCTTTCGTTCCGGCCATGGCGACGCTGGCCGCTCCCATTGCCGTGGCCGCACCCGCACCGCGGATCACCTCGCGGCGGCTGAAACCCTTGCGCTTGCCATCACTCATGGTTTCACCTCTTCAGGAGAGACGTCTCTGACCATTGGTCGCCTTTTCCGACAACGGAACGCCGCCGAGCGCATCAGCATTCGATGGCGTCCTCGGAATATTCCGCAACGGGCATGGCCACCACGTCGCCTTCCACCATTTTCTTGTATTTGCCGCGTCCGAACGCCTTGCGCAGCTCCTTCCTGTAGGCCTTGAAGAACTCGCCATACAGCTCCGACCCCATCAGGCCCACGGCGAACAGCTCGTCCGTATCGGCCTTGTGCTCCAGCAGCACGGACGCCAGCGGAAACTTCGCCGGGCCCGCCAGCACTTTCGCGCCCGCCGCCGGATCATAGACGCTGGCGTGCGCGCAACAGGTGATCACGCGCCCGTGGCCCGTCATCTGGTTGCGCTTGCGGCGATAGTTCAGGAAGGCCGTTTCCTTGCTGTCATAGGAGAGCGCATGGGCGCAGATGGCGGCATAGGCGACGATATTCTTCTCCGGCCCCACGCCGCCGGGCCACTTGTATGCCTTGCCGTCCTTGTCCTCCACTTCCGTCGCCGGCGCCGGATCGTCCAGCTTGATGAGCAACACCGGCGAAGAGTGATACGGATAGTGGAAAATCCAGTTGGCATACAGCGGCAGCTCCTTCGCTTTCAGGGGGCTGCCGTCCTTTTTCACCAGCCGTACGCGCGGCGCGTTTTCCAGCGCGAAGGCCGGCGCCATCAGGGTGCTGCCCGCCGCCTTCGCCACGGCCACGGCGGCCGCCGTCTTTCCGCACAGCTTGATGAAATCGCGGCGGTCGGTGCTCTTGCTCATGAGTAGAATCCATCCGTTGTTACGCCAGGACCAATGAACATATCCGGATACGTTCATGCAGCGGGCCGGAAAAAACGCGCCACGCGCGCACCGTTCTCGACCGCCCCCCGCCGGGTCAATGGCATGTCCCGGCCACTCCCGAAAGAACGCATCCGGAACCGGACGCCCCGGAGAGCGCCGCCAGGAGCGGCCCTCTCCGAAGACGCATGCGTTCGGTGCGGACATGCCGCCGTATCAGGCGCCGAACATGTCGCGATACAGGCCCTTGCCCCACTCGATGTTGGCCTTGCCGAGCTGCTTGGAGCGCTTGTTGATCATTTTCACGTCGGTGAAGCCCCAGCCCTTGCCCTTGGTGAACTTGTATTTCGCGTCCACCATGATGGACTCGGTCGGGTCGGCGTTCACCATCGAGTAGCAGATGGTGTTCGGGCTTTCCCACGTCGGCTTCTTGCCGGCGGCGCGGGCGGCGATGATCTTCGCCACGATCTTGGCCTCGGTATTCGCCGTGTTGCCCGACTTGGAGAACGGCTGCGGCCGCGCATCGCCCGCCACGTAGGTGTGCTCGTCGCCCGGCACGTTGTACATGAACTGGTCGATCTTCGCCTCCAGCTGCGGGCTCTTCGGGTCG
>JALVFB010000079.1 GCA_027030295.1 Hyphomicrobiales bacterium | reverse complement strand
ACCGTATCCGATCCGGCGAAGGTGGAAGAGGCGGCGAAAATTCTCAAGAAACTGGCGCAGCCGGTGCAGGTGGGATTCTTCGGCGCCGGCGGCACGGCGCCGGAAATCGAGATCGCCCGCGAGGGCGATCGCTTCATCCTGCGCTATACGCAGGCCGGGCTGGAGCATCGCATCAAGAGCGCGCTGGAACAGGCCATCGAGATCATCCGCCGCCGGCTTGACGAGCTGAACATGACCGAGGCCACCATCCAGCAGCAGGGAGCGGACCGCATCATCGTGCAGGCGCCGGGGGTGAAGGATCCGGCAACGCTGAAGCAGGCGGTGGGCCAGACGGCGCGGCTGACCTTTCAGCTGTTGTGCGACACGCAACCCACCGGCGCCGACGCCAACCGCCCGCCACCAGGATGCATCGCCCTGCCGGACGCCAACAACCCGCAGCGCATCTACTGGGTGAAGACCTCGCGGCGGGCCACCGTGGAAGGGGCCGATCTGGTGGACGCGCAGCCCTCCTTCGACGGCCGCACCGGCGAACCGGTGGTCACCTTCCGCTTCAACCAGAAAGGCGCGCTGAAATTCGCCCGCCTGACGCAGGCCAACGTCGGCAAGCCCTTCGCCATCATCCTCGACGGCAAGGTGGTGTCCGCGCCGGTGATCCAGACGCCCATCCTCGGCGGATCGGGGCAGATCACCGGACGCTTCACGGTGGAGGAAACCCGCGTCATGTCCGCCATCCTGCGCTCCGGCGCGCTGCCGGCCAAGCTGGTGGTGGTGGAGGAGCGCACCGTGGGGCCGTCGCTGGGCTCGGACTCCATCCGCGCCGGCATCGCCGCCTCCATCGTGGCGCTCATCGGGGTGCTGGTGTTCATGCTGCTGTTCTATGGCGTCTTCGGCCTGATCGCCGACATCGCGCTGTTCGCCAACCTCGTCATGCTCATCGGCCTGCTCACGGCCTTTCAGGCGACGCTGACGCTGCCGGGCATCGCCGGCATCGTGCTGACGCTGGGCATGGCGGTGGACTCCAACGTGCTGGTGTATGAGCGCGTGCGCGAGGAATACCGGGCCGGGCGCTCGGTCATCAACGCGCTGGAGGTGGGTTTCTCGCGCGCCTTCGCCACCATTCTCGACGCCAACATCACCACCTTCATCGCGGCGGTGGTGCTCTATGGCCTGGGTTCCGGGCCGGTGCGCGGCTTCGCCGTCACGCTGGGCGTGGGCATCATCACCACCGTGTTCACCGCCTATACGCTCACCCGCTTCCTGGTGGCGCTGTGGGTGTGGAAGAAACGGCCGAAAACGCTGCCCATCGCCGAAGCGGCCAGGGCCTGAACGGGAACAACGACCGGAAAGAATCCATGAAATTTCCGCTCATCAAATATCTGCCGGTGGAGCCGAACATCCCGTTCATGAAATGGGCGCGCGGGGCCTTCGTCGCCTCCACCTTGGCCATCATCATCTCCGTCATCGGCGTGTTCACGCTGGGGCTGAACTTCGGCATCGACTTCACCGGCGGCACGCTGATCGAGATCCGCACCCAGCAGCCGGCGGACATCGGCGCGCTGCGCAAGAAGATCGGGGCGCTGAAACTTGGCAGCTACGAATTGCAGGAGTTCGGCGACCCGCGCGACGTGCTCATCCGCGTGGAAAACAGGGGCGACGAACGGGCGCAGCAGGAAACGGTGCGCAAGATCAAGCAGGCGCTGGGGCCAGAGGTGGAATATCGCCGCGTGGAGGTGGTGGGGCCGAAGGTTTCCGGCGAGCTGGCGCGCGACGGCGTCATCGCCGTGCTCATGGCGCTGGTGGGCGTGATGATCTACATCTGGTTCCGCTTCGAGTGGCAATTCGCCATCGGCGCGGTGGCGGCGCTGGTGCACGACGTGAGCATCACCATCGGCATCTTCGCCTTCACCCGGCTGGAGTTCAATCTCTCCATCATCGCCGCACTGCTCACCATCGTCGGCTATTCGCTGAACGACACGGTGGTGGTCTATGACCGGGTGCGCGAGAACATGCGCAAGTTCAAGAAAACGCCGCTGACCGAGGTCATCAACAAGTCCATCAACCAGATGCTTTCGCGCACCATCCTCACCTCCGTGTCCACGCTGGTGGCGCTGATCGCGCTGTATGTGCTGGGCGGCGAGGTGCTGCGCGGCTTCACCTTCACCATGATCTGGGGCGTCATCATCGGCACCTATTCCTCCGTGGTCATCGCCGCGCCGCTGCTCATCTGGATGAACGCCAAACTGGTGGATGCCGACGAGCCGCGGGAACAGGCGAAAGCGCGGCCATGATGCGCCGTTGACAAGCTCTCGCTCCCGCTTGCGCGCGATTGCCGGGCGGGCCACAATGAACCCGACCGAATCGGGGGCAGACCGGAGCTGGCCGACATGGCGGAGCAGACGGGCGACAATCAGGATGCGGCATGGCCGGACGAGGTGGCGGGCGGTGGCGAAACGACCGGCGAATCATCGCTGACGGAGGCGCCGGGCGAGGCCTTCATCCTGAAACTGAAGACCTATGAAGGGCCGCTGGATCTGCTGCTGGATCTGGCGCGGCGGCAGAAGGTCGATCTGGCCGAAATCTCCGTTACCGAACTGGCGGAACAATATATCGCCGTCATCAACCGGGCGCGGCGGATGAAGCTGGAGCTGGCCGCCGCGTGGCTGGTGATGGCCGCATGGCTGGCGTGGTTGAAGTCGCGCCTGCTGCTGCCCAACCCGCCGGAAGAGGACGACGCGCCCGATCCGGAGGAAATGGCGCTGAAGCTGGCCTTCCGTCTGAAAAGGCTGGAAGCCATGCGCGAGGCCGGCAAGCTGCTGATGCTGCGCCCGCGGCTGGGCGTGGACGTGCACGCGCGCGGCATGCCCGAGCCGGTGGTGGTGAGCGAAGAAGCCGAATACGAGGACGGGATCGTCGATCTGCTCTCGGCCTATGCCGGCATCGTGCGGCGCAAGGCGGCGAAGCGGCGCTATCACATCGACCCGCAGCCGGTGTGGACGATCCACGAGGTGCGCGAGGTGCTGGAAACACTGGTGGGTGAACTGGCCGAGTGGAGCCCGCTGGATGAAATCCTGGCGCGTGGCCTGCCGGACGATGGCATGCGGCGCTCGGCGCTGGCCTCGGGCTTCGCCGCGTCGCTGGAGCTGGCGCGTGAAGGGCGCATCGAGCTGCGGCAGGACGCACCGTTCGCGCCGTTGTATGCGCGCAGGGCGAATGGTTGAGAGGGAGAACGGGACAATGGGCGAGAGGGCGAAGGATCCCCTGCCCTTCCGGGTGATCGAGGGCGGCGAAGCAACGACTTCCGATGCGCGGAAGCGGGACGCCCTGCCCGACGTGGCGCAACAGAAACGCATCGTGGAGGCGCTGCTGTTCGCCTCCGCCTCGCCACTGTCGGAAACGGAGCTGGCCGAGGCGTTGCCGGAAAGCGCGGACGTGGCGGCGCTGCTGACGGCGCTGAAGGAAGACTACGGCGAGCGCGGGGTGAACCTGGTGCGGGTGGCCGGCAAGTGGCAGCTGCGCACGGCGGAAGACCTGCGCTGGCTGCTCAGGCGCGAACAGAAACAGCGCAAGAAGCTGTCGAAGGCGGCGCTGGAGACGCTGGCCATCATCGCCTATCACCAGCCGGTGACAAGGGCGGAGATCGAGGACATTCGTGGCGTGACCACGTCGAAGGGCACGCTGGACGCGCTGATGGAGGCTGGCTGGGTGAAGATCCGCGGACGGCGGCAGACGCCCGGCAGGCCCGTCACCTATGGCACGACGGAGGAGTTTCTCGTCCATTTCGGACTGGAGCGCGTCGATGATTTGCCGGGCCTGCGCGAACTGAAGGGCGCGGGGCTGCTGGATGCCGACATTCCCCCGGATTTCATGATGCCGGTTACACGCGAGGAGTCGTTGCTGGACGCGGAAAACGCCGACGATCCGTTCGCGGCGCCGGAGATGGAAAACGAGCCGCCGCTGGAGATGCATCTGGAGGACGAGGCGGATCATTGAGGCGCGCATGCGCTGGCCTTGCCGCGCGCCGTGTGCTAGGCCGACGCGGGTTCACGTTCTTGTGGGGGTGAGGGATGGCTCTGGACATCGGCATGCCGCGCTATTCGCGCATCCTGCTGAAGATCTCCGGCGAGGCGCTGATGGGCGGGAAGCCCTTCGGCCTGGACATGGACATGGTGGGCCGGGTGGCGGCGGAAATCGCCGAGGTCTGGCGCATGGGCATCGAGATCGGTCTGGTCATCGGCGGCGGCAACATCTTTCGCGGCGTGTCCGACGCGGCAAAGGGCATGGAACGCACCACCGCCGACTACATGGGCATGCTGGCCACGGTGATGAATGCGCTGGCCATGGAAAACGCCTTGACGAAACAGGGGGTGGCGGCGCGCACCATGTCGGCGGTGCCGATGCCCACGGTGTGCGAACCCTTCACCCGGCAGCGGGCGTGGAAACATCTGGAAGCCGGGCGGGTGGTGTTGTTCGCCGGGGGCACCGGCAATCCGTTCTTCACCACCGACACCGGCGCGGCGCTGAAGGCGGCGGAGACGAAATGCCAGGCGCTGTTCAAGGGCACCAGCGTGGACGGCATCTACTCCGACGATCCGAAGACCAACCCACAGGCCGAGCGCTTCGACACCATCTCCTACGACGAGGTGCTGCGGCGCAACCTGAAGGTGATGGACGCCGCGGCGGTGGCGCTGGCACGTGACAACAACATCCCGCTTGTCGTATTTTCCATCCGCGAACCGGGGGCGCTGGGGAAAGTTCTGCGTGGCGAAGGCACGTTCACCACGGTAACGCCCTGAGTGAACATCGCACCGCAAGAGGTTGAAAAGGGGAAGGGAGCGGATCATGGCCGATAGCGACGCGCTGGACATGAACGACCTGAAGCGCCGCATGGAAGGCGCGGTGAAGGTGCTGAAGGAGGAATTCGCCGGGCTGCGCACCGGCCGGGCTTCGGTTTCGCTGCTGGAGCCGGTGCAGGTGAACGCCTATGGCGGCAAGATGCCGCTCAACCAGGTGGCGGCCATCACGGTGCCGGAGCCGCGGCTGCTTTCCGTGCAGGTGTGGGATCAGTCGCTGGTTTCGGCGGTGGAAAAGGCCATTCGCGATTCCGGCCTCGGCCTGAACCCGCAAACGCAGGGCAACGTCATCCGCGTGCCCATTCCGGAGCTTTCCGCGGAGCGCCGCAAGGAGCTTTCGCGGGTGGCGCACCAGTATGCCGAGCAGGCGCGGGTGGCGGTGCGCAACGTGCGGCGCGACGGCATGGACGTTCTGAAGAAGATGGAGAAGGAACACGCCATAAGCGAGGACGACGCCCGCCGCCTGGCCGACGAGGTGCAGAAAATGACCGACAGGTTCATCAAGCAGATCGACGAGCTGCTGGAAAAGAAGGACGCGGAAATCACGCAGGTCTAGCCCTGTTCCTCCGCCATTCGCCATGAGCCGCCGCACGGACAGTTCCGACCTGCTGCCACCCGCCGCCCTTGGCGCGGTGCCCCGGCACGTGGCCATCATCATGGACGGCAACGGCCGCTGGGCGCGCGCGCGCGGGCTGCCGCGCTCACTGGGGCACAAGGCCGGGGTGGAGGCGGTGCGCCGGGCGGTCAGGGCGGCGGATCATTTCGGCGTGGAGGTGCTCACCATCTATTCCTTCTCGTCGGAAAACTGGTCGCGACCGAAGGCGGAGGTGGACTACCTGTTTTCGCTGCTGCGCCGCTTCGTGGAGCGCGACGTGGCCGACCTGCACCGGCGCAACGTGCGTATTCGCATCATCGGTTCGCGCGCCGGACTCTCGGAAGACATCGTGGCGCTGCTGGAGCGTTGCGAACGGCTCACCGCGGCCAACACGGGCCTGACGCTGGCGGTGGCCTTCAACTATGGCGGGCGACAGGAAATCGCCACCGCCGCGCGCAAGCTGGCCGAGAAGGTGGCGCGCGGCGAAATGGCGCCGGAAGACATCACGCCGGAAGCGATCGGGCGGCATCTGTTCGCGCCCGACCTGCCCGATCCCGACCTGCTGGTGCGCACCGGCAACGAACAGCGGCTGTCCAACTTCCTGCTGTGGCAGAGCGCCTATGCGGAGCTGGTGTTCCTGCCGGAATACTGGCCGGATTTCGACGAGCTGTCGTTTCAGCGCGTGTTGATGGAATACGCCCGGCGGGAGCGCCGCTTCGGCGGGCTTGGCCCGGCGGCGCAACCGGCCAAGGCCGGGCAGGCGAAGTAGCGGGGCCGCATGGGCAGGGTGAACGACAATCCGGCCCCCTCCCCCGCCGTGAGCGGAGATCTGCGCACGCGGCTGCTGGCGGCGCTGGCGCTGGCGCCGCTGGTGTTGCTGGCGGCGTGGGCCGGGGGCGCATGGTTCGGCCTGCTGCTGCTGGCCGGCGTGGCGCTGATGGCGCGGGAATGGGTGGATATCGTGCATGGCGGCGAAACCCGGCAGTTCGTGCTGCATGTCGTCGCCGGCGTCAGCGGACTGCTGGCGGGCGCCTGGCCGCAGAAGGCGGGGCTGTTTCTGTCGCTGGCGGGGCTGGCGTGGCTGGCCTCGCTGTGGCTGACGGCGCGGGCGTTGCGCGGCTTTACCATCCATCACGTGACGGGACCGCTCTACATCGCGGCGGCGGCGCTGGCGATGATGGCGCTCCGGGCTTCGCCGACGTGCGGGGCCTCTGCCATCTTCTTCCTGTTCGCGGTGGTGTGGAGCGCCGACAGCCTGGCCTATTTCACCGGCCGGGCGCTGGGCGGGCCGAAATTCGCGCCGCGCATCTCGCCGAAAAAGACCTGGAGCGGCTTTTTCGGCGCCGTGGCCGGCGGCGCGCTGGCGGGGGGCGTTTTCGCCCTGGTTGGCGGGTGGCCGGCGGGGCCGCTGTTTCTCATCGGCGCGCTGCTGGGCGGATTCGAGCAGTTCGGCGATCTGTATGAAAGCGCCATGAAGCGACGCTTCGGAGTAAAGGATTCGGGCACGCTCATTCCCGGCCATGGCGGCATCCTCGACCGGGTGGACGGGCTGGTGGCGGCGGCCGTGCTGGCGCTCATCATCGGCGCGCTGGCCACCGGCACGCTGCATGACGCCGGTTGCGGCCTGTTCAAGCTGTGGGGGTGGCCATGAAGACGCTCACCATCCTGGGCGCCACCGGCTCCATCGGGCAATCGACGCTGGACGTGGTGCGCCAGCATCGAGAGCGGTTCGTCATCGAGGCGCTGGTGGCCAACGCCAACGTGGCGCAGCTGGCGGCGGACGCGCGGGAATTCGGCGCGCGGCTGGCGGTGACGGCCGATCCCGCCCGCTATGACGAGCTGCGCGACGCGCTGTTCGGCACCGGCATCGAGGTGGCGGCGGGGCCGGAAGCGGTGCTGGAGGCGGCGGCGCGGCCGGTGGATCAGGTGATGGCGGCCATCGTCGGGGTGGCGGGGCTGGCGCCGACGCTGGCGGCGCTGGAGGCGCACAACACCATCCTGCTGGCGAACAAGGAATGCCTGGTTTCGGCCGGCGAGCTGTTCATGGCGCGCGCCCGGGCGCTTTCCGTGCCGGTGGTGCCGGTGGATTCGGAGCACAACGCCATCCTGCAATGTTTCGAGCGCGGGAACGCGCGGGCCGTGGAGCGCATCATCCTGACCGCCTCCGGCGGCCCCTTCCGCACCCGGCCGCTTGAGGAACTGGCGAGCGTGACGCCGGAGGAGGCCCTGCGCCATCCGAACTGGGACATGGGGGCGAAGGTGACCATCGATTCCGCCACCCTGATGAACAAGGGGCTGGAGCTGATGGAGGCCTTTCACCTCTACCCGGTGGGCGTGGAGCAGCTGGAGGCCATTCTGCACCCGCAGTCCATCGTGCATTCGCTGGTGGCCTATGCCGATGGCTCGGTGCTGGCGCAGCTGGGCACGCCGGACATGCGCACGCCCATCGCGGTGGCGCTGGCCTGGCCGGAACGCATCGCCACCAACGTGCAGCGGCTGGATCTGGCGCTGCTGGGGCAGCTGACCTTCGAACCCATCGACGAGGAGCGCTTTCCGGCGCCGGGGCTGGCGCTGGCGGCGCTGGCGCGGGGTGGTTCGGCCGGGGCCATCCTGAACGCCGCCAACGAGGTGGCGGTGGCGGCCTTCCTGCGGCACGAGCTGGCGTTCACCCGCATCGTGCCGCTGGTGGCCGAGGTGCTGGGCGCCGCGGAGCGGGAAAACATGATCGCGCCGCTGGCCAGCCTTGACGACGTGCGCGCCGCCGATTCATATGGCCGGGCGAAGGCGCTGGAGCTGTGCGATTCGAGCGCACGGGCGGCATGTTGACCCCGTTTCCCATTCCCGCCCCAATGCGGCGCGAGAATGCGGCGGAGGCAGTCTTGTCCGGGAGGTAAGGCATGGACATTTCGGTGCTGCTGGCACCCTTCTCTTCCCTGTATGGCGCGGTCACGTTCATCCTGCCGTTTCTGGTGGTGATGACCGTCATCGTGTTCTTTCACGAGCTGGGGCATTTCGCCGTGGCGCGGCATTTCGGCGTGAAGGTGCAGAGCTTTTCCATCGGCTTCGGGCGCGAGATCGCCGGCTGGACGGACAGGCACGGCACGCGCTGGAAAATCGGCTGGCTGCCGCTGGGAGGGTATGTGAAATTCGAAGGCGATGAAAACGCCGCCTCCATGCCGTCGCAGGAGGCGACGCGTGATCCGGGCAGTTTTCACGCCAAGCCGCTGTGGCAGCGGGCGCTCATCGTGGCGGCGGGGCCGTTCGCCAATTTCATTCTCGCCATTCTCATCTTCGCCGGCCTGTATTCCATGGCCGGGGTGCCGGTGCTGGAGCCGGTGGTGAGCCAGGTGATGGAGAATTCACCGGCGGAAAAGGCAGGGATCCGGCCCGGCGACCGCATCGTTTCCATCAATGGCGAGCGCATCGACAGCTTCCTCGACATCAGCCGCATCGTCTCCATGCGTCCGGGCGAGGAAGCGAACTTGGTCGTGGAACGCGACGGCAAACGGCTGAACTTGCGGGTGAAGCTGGGCGAACGGGAAGTGCCGGACGGCCTTGGCGGCAAGATACGCATCGGCTTTCTGGGGGTGACGCATGACGCCGCCGGCGGCGTCCGTTTCGAGCGCAAGGGGCCGCTGGAAGCGCTGGCGCTGGGGACGCAATCGACCTGGCGCATCATATCCGGCACCATGCTGTATCTGAAACAGATGATCGTGGGGCGGCAGAGCACCGATCAGCTGGCCGGGCCCATTCGCATCGCCCAGATGTCGAAAAAGGCGGCGCAGACCTCCTGGCTGTCGCTGGTGCAGCTGGCGGCGGTGCTGTCGGTGAGCATCGGGCTGATCAACCTGTTTCCCATCCCGATGCTGGATGGCGGGCATCTGCTCTACTACGCCATCGAGGCGGTGCGCGGCAAACCCTTGAGCGAAAGCGCGCAGGAGGTTGGCTTTCGCATCGGGCTGGCGCTGGTGCTGGCGCTGATGCTGGTGGCCACGTTCAATGACATCGTGCATCTTTTCAGCCGGAACTGAGGGGGTGTTGCATGCTTAAGACATTGTAAAGCGAATCCGCAAAATTCTCCGCATCGGGTTTGCAACGGGCTTGAAAAGGCCGTAAAACATCGGCTGTCTGTCAGGGGGGAAACGGCGCCGATTCGGGGCCGCGGGCATTCTGCCAAAAGCGGAAAAGGCAACGCTGATGACCAGAGATAACAAGAACAAGCGGGGGCTTGCCGCCCATTTCGCGGTCAGCCGTCTGGCGCTGGCGCTGATTCTTTCCGTGCCGGTGACGGGGATGTCCGCCATGCTCACCACTGCCCAGGCCCAGGTGGTGCAGCGCATCGTGGTGGAAGGCAACCAGCGGGTGGAGCGGGAGGCCATCCTGGCCTATCTGCAGCTGAAGCCCGGCGATCCGTTCGATCCCGCGCGCATCGACGCCTCGCTGAAAAGCCTGTTTCAGACCGGGCTGTTTTCCGATGTGCAGATCCTGCGCCGTGGCAACGCCCTGGTGGTGCGGGTGGTGGAAAACCCGATGATCAATCGCGTGCGCTTCGAAGGCAACCGCGAGGTTTCCGACAAGGATCTGGCCAAGGAAGTGCAGCTGCACGACCGCGCCATGCTGACCCGGGCGCGGGTGCAGGCGGACGTGGAGCGGATCGTCAATGTCTATCGGCGTTCCGGCTATTACAACGTGCAGGTGGAGCCGCAGATCATCCGCCGCGGCAACAACACCGTCGATCTGATCTTCAAGATCAACGAAGGCAAGGCCACGCGGGTGGCCACCATCCGCTTCGTCGGCAACAAGGCCTTTTCCGACAGCAAGCTGAAGGACGTCATCACCACCTCCGAACATGCATGGTGGAAATTCTTCTCCACCCGCGACCGTTACGACCCGGACCGCCTGGCCTACGACAAGGAGCTGCTGCGCCGGTTCTATCTGAAGCACGGTTTCGCCGATGTGCAGATCCTGGACGCCAATGCCGAGCTGGCGCCGGACGGCGAAAGTTTCATCGTCACCTTCACCATCGAGGAAGGGCCGCAATATCGCATCGGCGACGTGGCGGTGGACGCCACGGAAACGGACCTGGACCCGCGCAGGCTGCAAAAGCTCATGGAAACCCGTCCGGGCGAGATCTACGACGCCTCGGAAGTGGACAAGAGCGTGGAGAAGATCGCGCTGGAGGCGGCGCGCGAGGGCTTCGCCTTCGCCAAGGTGCGTCCGGAGATCGAGCGTGACGCGGAGGCGCGCAGGCTGAACATCACCTACAAGGTGCAGGAAGGGCCGCGCGTCTATATCGAGCGCATCGAGATCGTCGGCAACACCCGCACCCGCGAGGAGGTCATCCGGCGCGAGCTGCGCATCGCCGAGGGCGACGCCTACAACCGGGTGCTGCTGGACAGGGCCAGGCGGCGGCTGACGGCGCTGGATTTCTTCCAGAAAATCGATTTTCAGGAAATCCCGGGCAGCGCGCCCGACCGGCTGGTCCTGATCATCAAGGTGATGGAGAAGTCCACCGGCAGCCTGCACGCCTCCATCGGCTTTTCCACCATGGAAAAGGGGCCGGTGCTCTCCGGCGACATCACCGAGCGCAACTTCATGGGCACCGGGCGGCAGCTGAGCCTGAAGACCTCGCTGTCCTTCAAGCGGCAGTCGCTCAACTTCAGCTACACCGAGCCGTATTTCCTGGGCTACAACATGGCCGCCGGCTTCGACCTGTTCGGCAACCGCACCGATTTGAAGAAACAGTCCGATTATCGGACGAACGACGTGGGATTCGGCCTGCGCGCCAATTTCTCGCTGGATGACTACCAGACCCTCTATACGCGCTACCGGTTCACCTATCGCGACACCACCGCGAGCAACGACGGGAAAAAGGATTCCGATGGTGACGGCACCATCAATATCTGCGATCCCGATGCCGGAAACTATTCGCCGGCGGTTTGTGACAGCCTGGGCAAGGAATGGATTTCCACCCTTGGCGCCACCTATGTGATGGACAGGCTGGACAACCCGGCCGATCCGACATCCGGCTTCCGCGTGCAGGCGGCGGTGGACGTGGCGGGCCTGGGCGGCACGGTGCATTATGTCCGCTCCGAGCTGGCCGGCTATTATTTCATGCCGATGTTCGTCGATGGCGTCATCCTGAAGCTGAAGGGCACGGCGGGGCATGTGTTCGCCTGGAATGGCGACCGTCTGCGGGTGAACGACCGGTTCCAGAAGGGCGGCCCGTCGTTTCGCGGGTTCGAGACTTCCGGCGTGGGGCCGCGGGATACGGCCGGGAATGCCGTGGGTGGCAAGACCTATGCCATTGGCACGCTGGAGGTCATTTTCCCGCTGGGGCTGCCGGAAAGCCTGGGGCTGACGGGCGCCGTGTTCACCGACTTCGGCACCGTGTTCGACGCGCCTGGCGCCAATGTGCGGGACAAGGCGGTGTTCCGCGCTTCCGTCGGCGCCGGCGTGCTCTGGAAGTCGCCTCTGGGGCCGCTGCGCCTGGACGTGGCCTATGCCGTCAAGAAGGCCAGCTGGGACAAGGAAGAACTCGTGCAGTTCGGCATGGGAACCCGCTTCTGACCCGCAAGCTCCTCGGAACGGAAAGACATGAACAAGCCGGTGACGGAATTGCCCAGCGCGGACGTGCAGCGGATCATGGAAATCCTGCCGCACCGCTATCCGATGCTGCTCATCGACCGGGTCGTCGAAATGGATGGCGAAAAGTCCGCCGTCGGCATCAAGAACGTGACCGCCACCGAGCCGTTCCTGGCCGGGCATTTTCCGGACAAGCCGGTGTTTCCCGGCGTGCTGCTGCTGGAGGCCATGGCGCAGACGGCGGGCGTGATGGTGCTGGCGCACAAGGGCATCAAGGCCGCCGATTCGCTGGTCTATTTCGTCTCCATCGACAAGGCGCGGTTTCGCAAGCCGGTGGTGCCGGGGGATACCGTGCGCTTCGAGGTGAAGACCATCAAGGGACGGCGCAATATCTACTGGTTTGATTGCAAGGCGGTGGTGGATGGCGTCGTCTGCGCCGAGGCGGAAGTCTCGGCCATGCTGGCGGAAGACCCGGAAAAGATCGCGGCGCGCCAGAAACAGCAAGGCTGAGCATCCACCGCCCTGCCCTGCCGTTCATTTTTCCGCTTGCGCCGGCGCCTCGGTGGAAACCAGGCGCCAGTTGGGATCACGTGAGGTCAGATCACGCTCGAACGTCCAGACGTCCTTCACCGTGGCCAGCTTGTCCGGACTGCCCGAAATCACGTTGCCGTCCGCATCCCGCGTTACCGTTATGACACGGGAAACGAACCGCACCGTGAGGCGCGCCACCTTGCCGTTCAGCGCCGCGCGCAGGAGCTTCGCCTCGTCCAGGCCGACGAATTCGAACTCCTGCTCCAATCCCTGGCGCCTGCGCTCCTCGATGGCCTTCTCGAACTCGGCATAGACATCCGGCGCCAGCAAGGGCTTCAGCGTCTTCGTGTCGCCCCTGGCGAAGGCGGTGACGATCATTTCATAAGCGACCTTCGCCCCTTCCAGGAAATGCCGCGCATCGAACTCGGGCGCGATCTCCTTCATGCGTTCCAGCATGCGGGCCAGCAGGCTGTTTTCTTCCGCCACACCTTCCCATACCGGCTTTTCCTCTTCCGGCAGGCCATAGCGCACTTCCCCGTCTTCGGCCGCCGGCGCGGATGCGGAATCCGTCGACCTTTCACCCGACAAGCCGCCCAGGGGGATGTCGATGCGTTTCTCGTGCCCGGTGCGCGTGCCCAACACCGACCACAGCCGCCAGGCCACGATGATGGCGACCACCAGCAGCACGAGATTGATCGGGTCGAATACCTGGTTCATCTGCTGTCCAATGAAATGCGTGGCTGCCAGGGCAATGCGATTCCTTCAATACCATGCCTCGGCGACAAAAGGGAGAGTCGCTTGCGTGAAGATGCGGCAATGAACAAAACGCCGGCGCGAGGCAGCGCCGGCGCCATCCCTCTCCTTCCGCGGCCTTGTCAGGCCGAAAGGGTGCTTTCAATCCAGCTCATGATCGCGTTTTTCGGCGCCGCGCCCACCTGCTGGGAAACCACCTGGCCATCCTTCACCAGCAGCAGCGTGGGAATGCCGCGCACGCCATAGGTGGCCGGGGCATTGGGATTTTCGTCCACGTTCACCTTCACGATCTTCAGCCGGCCCTCCATCTCGGCGCTGATTTCGTCCAGCACCGGCGCGATCATGCGGCAGGGGGCGCACCATTCGGCCCAGAAATCCACCAGCACCGGCACGTCGGACTTCAGCACCTTCTCCTCGAAATCGGCATCGGTCACATGTTCCACCATGATCGGTCTCCTGTGTCTGAGAAAGCCGCAACAGAGGACGTTTCCCCCGTTTTTTCTCGCCGCACCCTAGAAAGCGCAGCCCAGCCGGTCAAGCGCGCGACAGTTCCCGCCGTGCACAATCCCGTCATGCGCCGCCCGGTTCGTCTTGACGGGGGCAGGCCCGCGTGCCATCTGCCGGAACATGGCAGAGCAGAAGCACATACGCAACTTTTCCATCATCGCGCATATCGACCACGGCAAGTCCACGCTGGCCGACCGGCTGATACAGATCTGCGGCGGCCTGTCCGACCGCGAGATGCAGGAACAGGTGCTGGACAACATGGAGCTGGAGCGCGAGCGTGGCATCACCATCAAGGCGCAGACCGTGCGCCTGACCTACACCGCGCGGGATGGCGAAACCTACGTGCTGAACCTCATCGACACACCGGGACACGTGGATTTCGCCTACGAGGTGTCGCGCTCGCTGTCCGCCGTGGAAGGGTCGCTGCTGGTGGTGGACGCCTCGCAGGGCGTGGAGGCGCAGACACTGGCCAACGTCTGGCAGGCCATCGAGCACGATCACGAGATCATTCCGGTGCTGAACAAGATCGACCTGCCGGCGGCGGAACCGGAGCGGGTCAAGCAACAGATCGAGGAAGTGATCGGGCTGGATGCATCGGACGCCATCGAGGTTTCGGCCAAGACCGGACAGGGCGTGGGGGAGGTGCTGGAGGCCATCGTCAAGCGCCTGCCGCCACCCGCCGGTGACG
>JALVFB010000078.1 GCA_027030295.1 Hyphomicrobiales bacterium | reverse complement strand
ATCTTCCACAGACGCAGCGCGATGTCGGCGTCCTCCGCGGCGTATTCGCAGGCCCGCCGCGGGGTGACGCAATCGAAGGTGAGCTGTTTTTTCCCCTTGCCGGCGACGTCGGAAAACTCGATGGGTTTGTGGTCGAAGTGGCGCTTCGAGAGTTCGCTCAGGCCGTGCCCGCCCAGGCCCGCCTCCAGCACGTAGGAAATGAGCATGGTGTCGTCGAAGGGGGACACCTCGATGCCGAAACGCCGCAATACCTCGGCGTCATACTTGATGTTGTGGGCGATCTTCAGCGTCGCCTCGTCCTCCAGCACGGGCTTGAGCAGCGCCAGCGCCTCGTCTTGCGGGATTTGCGGCACGGGGGCCTCGCCCTCACCCAGCAGATCGCCGTCCTGCCGGTGATTCAGCGGCACGTAGGCCGCCCTGTCCGGTTCAAGCGCCAGCGCCACGCCGACGAGATCGGCGCGCATGGCATTGAGCGACGTCGTCTCCACGTCGAAGGCAAGAAAACCCTGCTCCGTGGCCTCGGCCAGCCATGCCTTCAGCCGCGCACCATCGGTGATGAGTTCATAGCCCGAATGAGTGAAGGGCAGCCCCCGCAGGGCGGCGCGGGCGTTCTCGGCGGCGGTGCAGCGGTTTTCGTGCACGCCCTCGATCAGCTCCTCGACATCGATGTCTTCCACCGGCTTCCAGCTCTCCACCGTCACCTTCATCGGCGGAATCTTCGAGGCATCCACGCCGAGGTCCCTGGCGATGCGGCTGGTGATGGTGGTGAACTCCAGGCCCTTCAGGAAGCCGATGAGCTTTTCCGGGTCGGGCGGGTGCACGGCGAACGCCGCCAGCGGCACCTTCACCGGCACGTGATCGTCCAGAGTCACCAGCTTCTTCGAGATCAGCGCGTCCTCGGCGTGCTTCTTCAGGTTCTCGCGGCGTTTCGGCTGCTTTATCTCGTCCACGTGCTGAAGCAGGTTCTCCACCGTGCCGTATTCTTCGATGAGTTTCGCCGCCGTCTTCACGCCGATGCCGGGCACGCCGGGGATGTTGTCGGTGGAATCGCCGGCCAGGGCCTGCACCTCCACCACCTTCTCCGGCGGCACGCCGAAGCGCTTCTCCACCTCCTCCGGCCCGATGTCCTTCTCCTTCATCGGGTCGAACATCAGCACCTGATGATCGCGGATGAGCTGCATGAGGTCCTTGTCGGAGGAGACGATGTGCACCGTCGCCCCCTTCTCCGCCGCCTGCCGGGCATAGGTGGCGATCAGGTCGTCGGCCTCATACCCGTTCTGCTCAACGAGCGCGATGCCATAGGCCTCCGTGGCTTTGCGGATCAGCTCGAACTGCGGAATGAGATCGGCCGGCGGCTCCGGGCGATTGGCCTTGTATTGCTCGTAGATGTCGTTGCGGAAGGTGACGCGCGAGGCGTCGAACAGCACGGCGATGTGGGTGGGCCGCTTGCCCTCGTTCATGTGGTGCAGCAGCTTGTGCAGCATGGCGACGAAACCGTGCACCGCGCCCACCGGCAGGCCGTCGGAGCGCCGGGTCAGGGGGGGAAGGGCGTGATAGGCGCGGAAGATGAAGCCGGAGCCGTCGATGAGCCAGACGTGATCGCCGGGCTGCACCTCGCGCCAGAACCTCTCGTCCGGCACGTAGATCGCGTCCTGATACATCACCGATTCGGCGTCTTTCAGCGCCTCTTCCTCCGCCGCCTCCTGGCCCATGGCCTCGCGCGCCGCTTCCTTGTGAATCTCGTCGGCCATCGACAGGCTCCCTTTCATGATCGTCACCCCATAGGGCCACAACGGCAGGCTCACGGCAAGCCGCATGAAGAGACTGTGCATTACGAAAATTTAACCTTCCCCATCGCCTTCAAACCGGGCGTTGAAACGCCATCTCAATGCATGGCGAAGAGGAATATTTTCTCTTTCGCTGACAAGGGGGAATCGTCCCGGGACAGCAGTGAACCGTGGTGTGTCGCCGAAGCGCATGATCGGCGGCGATGGGCGGTTTTGCGCCTGAAACATGAAAAAGGAGGAATGAACGATGCGGTTGAATTGGTTGAATGGTGTGGCCGCGGCGGCGCTGGCGCTGGGGCTGGCGAATGCGCCGGCGCTGGCGAAGGAGCACGGGACGGCGCAACCCAAGGCGGTGGAAAAGGCCGCCGCGAGCAAGGCCGAGAGCGAGGCGCTGACGGCGGCGAAGAAGGCCGCGCGCAAGGAAGCTACGGCGAAAAGCCAGAAACGGGCGCAGCAGGAGCGCGCGAAGATCGTGGAGGAGGCGGTGCAGGCCCTGGCGCAGACGCGCAAGGCCATCATCGCGCTGGAAAAGAAGGACAAGGAAGCGGCGCTCGCCGCGCTGGAGCGGGTCATCGGCAAGCTGGAAATCATCCTGGCGCAGGATCCGAAACTCGCCATGGCGCCGGTGGACGTGGTGTCCTATGCGCTTGACGTGCATGCCGACGTGGCCAGCGTGAAGAAGGCCGTGGAGCAGTCCATCAGGCTGCTCAAGGAGGGCCGCGTGCAGGATGCCCGCGCCATCGTCTCCAATCTCGCCAGCGAGCTGGTGATCGAGATCACCAACATCCCGCTGGCCACCTATCCGGACGCCATCAAGGCGGTGGTGCCGCTGGTCAACGCGGGCAAGTTCGAGGAGGCGAAACAGGCGCTGATTGCGGCGCTGAACACGCTGGTCATCACCCGCCACATCATCCCGCTGCCGGTGCTCAGGGCGGAGCATCTGCTGGCGGCGGCGGAGAAGCTGGCGGAGAAGAAGGGCCGCGGCAAGGCCGAACAGAAGCGGCTCGACGCTCTGTTGGAGGCTGCCCGCAAGGAGCTGCGGTTTGCCGAGGCGTTGGGCTATGGCAGACATGAAGACTTCAAGCCCTTCTACGCTGCCATCGACGAGATCGAGAAGAAGGTGGCCGGCGGCAAGTATGGCAAGGGCTTTTTCGACGAGCTGAAGAAGGCGCTGGAGAAGTTCCGGGCGAAATTGTTCTGAGGCTGGAATGCTCGCTTGCCGAAGGCCGCGTCCATCCGGGCGCGGCCTTTTCGCGCAAGGGACGCGGGTTGCAAAAGGCCTTTCACTGGCGTATGACAGCGCCCTGTCATGCGCAAGGCATGCGAATGCGTCGTCCGGCCGACATGCTGGGCTGCCGCGGCGGCGCGAAACGACAATCGGGCGGAAACAACCGCCCAGGTAACGAGGAAGAGAGAAAATGCCCAAGCTCAAGAACAAGTCCGCGGCGAAAAAACGGTTTCGCTTCACGGCGAAGGGCAAGGTGCGCGCCACCCAGGCCGGCAAGCAGCACGGCATGATCAAGCGCACCAACAAGCAGATCCGCAACCAGCGCGGCACCACCATCCTGGCGGAGGGTGACGCCAAGATCGTGCGCAAGATCATGCCCTACCGGCTGAAGTGAACGAACAACCGTAGCGACGTTTTTTCGACTGGGGAGTTTTCATCATGTCTCGAGCAAAGAAGGGTGGTCCGCACGCCCGTGCGCGGCACAAGAAGGTCATTTCCAGGGCCAGGGGCTACTATGGCCGCCGCAAGAACGTCTATCGCGTCGCCGTGCAGGCGGTGGAGAAGGCCGGCCAGTATGCCTATCGCGACCGCAAGCGCCGCAAGCGCACCTTCCGCGCCCTGTGGATTCAGCGCATCAACGCCGCCGCCCGCGAACATGGCCTGACCTATTCCCGATTTATCGACGGGCTCGGCAAGGCGGGAATCGAGATCGACCGCAAGGTGCTGGCCGATCTGGCGGTGCGCGAGCCGGACGCCTTCAAGGCGCTGGTGGAAAAGGCGCAGGCCGCGCTGGCGTAAGCCACGGCCAACATACCCGATCACGCCGGCCTGCCGGGCCCCGTTCCCTCGCTGCATGGTGCGCAAGCGCGCCATGACGAGGCCGAACACGCCCGGCGGGCCGTTTTTTCATTGGGCGGGACATGATGCCACTGATGGAAATGCATATACTCGTCACCCCGGCGGAAGCCGGGGTCTCGTGCCATGAACGCATGAGCCTGAAGCACGAGATTCCGGCTTTCGCCGGAATGACGAGTGAAAGGGCCGGAGAAAGACCATGAGCGGGCAGGACGAACTGGACAAGGTGCGCGAAGAGGCGCTGGCCGAAATCAAGGCCGCCGGTGACATGCGCGCGCTGGACGATGTGCGCGTGAAATATCTCGGCAAGAAGGGCCTCGTTTCGACGCAGATGAAAGGGCTGGGCAAGCTGCCGCCGGAGGAGCGCAAGGAGCGTGGCCGCCTGCTCAACGCACTGCGCGGTGCGCTGGAGCAGGCCATCGCCGAGCGCCGCGCGGCGCTGGAAAAACAGGCGCTGGAAGAGCAACTG
>JALVFB010000077.1 GCA_027030295.1 Hyphomicrobiales bacterium | reverse complement strand
AATGGCGCGCCCGAGAGGATTCGAACCTCTGACCTCTGCCTTCGGAGGGCAGCGCTCTATCCAGCTGAGCTACGGGCGCAAGCCTTGCACGCAACACGCAATATATAACAACCGGCCGGGCGAACAAGCACCCGGCATCAGCTTTCCTCGTCGTCGGACTCCACCGGAATGATCTTTTCCACCGGCTCGTCGTCGCTTTCCAGAAAGGCGGCATCATCCGGATCCACCGGCACGTCGTCGGCCTCTTCCAGCGCCACCTCGGCCACATCGGCCGCCGCCTCGACCGCCTCGTCGGCCTCCTCGACCACGTCCACGACATCCTCCGCCACCGGCTCGGCCACCGCCGGGGCTTCCTCGGCCTGGCGGCCGGCGGCCTCCACCTGATCCTGCTTGGAGGGCAGGATGGGCTTGGGCACGAACTCCTCGCCGCACTTCGGGCACACGGCGGGAGACTTGTTCAGGTCGTAGAACTTCACGTGACAGGCCGGGCAAAGGCGCTTGGTGCCAAGATTGCTGTCGATCACGTCGGCTCGCTCCTCAAAAACAGGCTGCTATGGTTGCGCCATGGCATGGGTGTGCGCTTCCCATGCCACCGGGCGCGGGACTTGTCAAAGGGTAATACCAAGATACATAAAGAACCACCCACCGCCCCGCGCCCCCACCCAACCCCCAAATTATGAAAAACAAGGGCTTGGGCGGGGGCGCGGGGCAGTTTCACCGGTCAGACATTACGCAATCCAGTATAACTTCCTGCGCGACGGACTCAGCCCACGGCGGGCAGCTTCTCCAGCGCCTCCTTCAGCAGCTCGGGGTCATATTCCTTGTCCTCGAGCTTGCCGGCCAGGTAGTCCTCGTAGGCCGAGAGGTCGAGGAAGCCATGGCCGGAGAGGTTGAACAGGATCACCCGCTCCTCGCCGCTTTCCTTCGCGTCCAGCGCCTCGTCGATGGCGGCGCGCACCGCGTGCGTGCTCTCCGGCGCCGGCACGATGCCTTCGGCGCGGGCGAACATGACGCCGGCCTCGAAGCTGGGGTTCTGGTGCACGGCGATGGGCATGATCTCGCCCAGCTCGACGAGATGCGAAACCAGCGGCGCCATGCCGTGATAGCGCAAGCCGCCCGCGTGAAAACCCGGCGGCATGAAGGTATGCCCCAGCGTGTGCATGCGGATGAGCGGGGTCAATCCCTGCGTGTCGCCGAAGTCATAGGCCATCCTGCCCCTGGTCATGGTCGGACAGGCCGCCGGCTCCACCGCCACGGCGCGCACCTTCGGACGATCGCCGCGCAGCCCCGCGCCGATGAAGGGAAACGAGATGCCGGCGAAGTTCGACCCGCCGCCGGCGCAGCCGATGACCACGTCCGGGTAGTCGCCGGCCATGTCCATCTGCGCCATGGCCTCCTGGCCGATGACCGTCTGGTGCAGCAAAACGTGGTTGAGCACGCTGCCAAGCGAATATTTTACATCGTCGTTCTTCGCCGCCACCTCCACCGCTTCCGATATGGCGATGCCCAGCGAGCCGGGGCTGTCCGGGTCTTCGGCCAGCACCGCGCGGCCGGCCTCGGTGGTGTCGGTGGGCGAGGCCAGGCACTTCGCGCCATAGGTTTCCATCAGCGTGCGGCGGTAGGGCTTCTGGTGATAGGACACCTTCACCATGTAGACCAGCACCTCGATGCCGAACAGGGCGCCGGCGAAGGCGAGCGAGCTGCCCCACTGTCCCGCGCCGGTTTCGGTGGAAAGCTTGCGCACGCCTTCCTCGCGGTTGTAGAAGGCCTGCGGCACCGCCGTGTTGGGCTTGTGCGAACCGGCCGGCGAGACGCCTTCATACTTGTAATAGATGCGCGCCGGGGTATCGAGCACCTGCTCCAGGCGGCGGGCGCGGAACAGCGGCGAGGGCCGCCACAGGCGGTAGGCGTCGCGCACCGGTTCGGGGATTTCGATCTCGCGCTCCGTGCTCACTTCCTGCTGGATGAGCGCCATGGGAAAGATCGGGGCCAGCGCCTCCGGGCCGATCGGCTCGCCGGTGGCCGGGTTCAGCGGCGGGGCCAGCGGCTCCGGCAGGTCGGCGGCGATGTTGTACCAGAACTTCGGGATGTGCTCTTCGTCCAGCACGTATTTGGTCTGATCGGACATGCTGATCCTCCCCTGATGAACGGAAAATGCGCGCGGAACCGCACTGACGCCGATGTTCCCCCCGGCTGTCGATGCCCCGCATTTCCGCACAATCGGCGGAGCTTGGCAAGAGAGTTTCGTTTCGCGGCGAATTGGTCTATAGGCTGGATCAGCGGCCCGGACGAACAGGAGTTGCCGCCATGCCGACATCCTCCCGCATTCGCGAGCAGCGCCCGGCGGACGCCATCCCCACCCATTGGACGGAACGCCATCTGCCCGAGAGGCTGCTGCCTTACGCCCGGCTGATGCGGCTGGAGCGGCCCATCGGCTGGCAGTTGCTGGTGCTGCCCGGGCTGTGGAGCATCGCGCTGGCGGGGCTGCACGGCGCGCCCGCTACCACGCTGCTGTGGCTGGCGGCGCTGTTCACCATTGGCGCCGTCATCATGCGCGGGGCGGGCTGCGTCTATAACGACATCGTCGATCGCGACATCGACGCCAAGGTGGAGCGCACCCGCAACCGGCCCATTCCGGCCGGGCAGGTGGGCCTGCTTTCCGCGTGGCGCTTTCTGGTGCTGCTGCTGATCGCCGGGCTGGGCATCCTGCTGCTGCTCAACCCGCCGGCGCGCCTCTTCGGCGCGGCCTCGCTGCTGCTGGTGGCCATCTATCCGTTCATGAAGCGTGTCACCTGGTGGCCGCAGCTGTTCCTGGGGCTGGCCTTCAACTGGGCGGCGCTGCTGGGCTGGATTGCGGTGCGCGGGCGGCTGGAGCTGCCCGCCGTGCTGCTCTATCTGGGCGGGGTGTTCTGGACGCTGGCCTATGACACCATCTACGCTCATCAGGATCGCGCCGATGATCTCATCGCCGGGGTGAAGTCCACGGCGCTGAAGCTGGGGGCCGCCACGCCGCGCTGGGTGGCCGGATTCTTCGCCGCGGCGCTGGCGCTGTTCGCCATGGCCGGGCTGGCGGCGGGCGCGGGCGCGTTCTGGCATCTGGGGCTTCTGGCGGCGGCGACGCACGCCTTCTGGCAGGTGCGCACGCTCGACATCGACGACGCGCGGCGCTGCCTGAAACTGTTCCGCGCCAACCGGGACTTCGGCCTCATCATCCTGGCCGGCGCCGTGATGGAACTCGTTTTCCGCCTGTTCTGATGGCGGAAAGGGGCTGGCGCAATGGCACGCGAGCGGGCATTGTGGCGGCATGCGCGAATTGTTCGGAGACACCTCATGACCAGCCGCACGATCAAGGTAAGCTGCGCCGCCTGCGGCGCCGAGGCGGAAGCGGAAATCCGGGGCATCGTGGAACTGAAGAACGCCCTGCCCCCGCGCTGGAAACGGCGCATCATCAACCACCGGGCCTACATCCTGTGCGACGTGTGCGGGCACCCGGTGCAATTCACCGGCGGCATTTCGCCCTATCTGCTGGACGCCCTGAATCTGCCGCCCAACGCCACCTGCGAGATCGAGGAGATCGACGACTTCAAGGGTGATCCCGACCTCGTCACCTGGCGGCGCTGGCGGCGCTCGCAGTCGGGGAAGAAATGACCGCGCGTTCCATGACGCCCTTGCATCAATGTTCCCGGCGCGGCAAAAGAGGTGCGAACGCATTTCCGATTTTGACCGGGCTGTCAAGGGGCCTGCCCGCCGGCGGCGGCGCTTCGCGCCCTTGACAGCCCGGTCAAAATCGAAACCCTCGGATTCGCTCCCTCCTTCCGGGAAGAAAAGTGCCTTTCAGGCACTTTTCTTCCCGGAAGGAGGGAGCATGGAACAGCATCGAATACGGAAGGCGGAGCCGGAAAACATGAGCGCATGCAGGGTGCTTCAGGGCCGCAAGGGGCTGATCATGGGCGTGGCCAACAACCGCTCCATCGCATGGGGCATCGCGAGGGCCTGCGCGGAGGCCGGCGCGGAACTGGCCTTCACCTATCAGGGCGAGGCGCTGAAAAAGCGGGTGCAGCCGCTGGCCGAGGAGCTGGGTGTGGAGCTGCTGATGGAATGCGACGTCACCGACGAGGAATCGCTCGATGCCGCCTTCGCGCAGCTGAAGAACGCCTGGGGCGGGCTGGATTTCGTGGTGCACGCCATCGCCTTTTCCGACAAGGACGAGCTCAAGGGCCGCTATGTGGACACCACGCGGGCCAACTTCGCGCAGACCATGGACATTTCCGTCTACAGCTTCACCGCCGTGGCCAGGCGCGCCGAGGCGCTGATGAGCGACGGGGGATCGCTGCTCACCCTGTCCTATTACGG
>JALVFB010000076.1 GCA_027030295.1 Hyphomicrobiales bacterium | reverse complement strand
GGCCTTGCCCTGCTCGGCCAGAACCTTCGTGATCGCCGCCGTCAGCGTCGTCTTGCCGTGGTCAACGTGACCAATCGTGCCGATGTTCACGTGCGGCTTCGTGCGTTCGAATTTCTCCTTGGACATCCGTCTTCTCCATCAAGCGTTGTTGCGCCACATCGTTCATGCCGCCTGTGTGCCCCTGCCCTGCCGGCGCATGCATGGAGCGGGTGAGGGGAATCGAACCCCCATCTTCAGCTTGGAAGGCTGTTGCTCTACCATTGAGCTACACCCGCAGAAAGGCCCGGGCGCGGACCGTTCAGGCGACCGAAAACCTGCGTTTTGAACCACAAACGACCCGGCAACGCCCCGCGCCGCCGGGAAGAAGGATGGTGGAGGGGGCTGGATTCGAACCAGCGTAGGCAAAAGCCAACGGGTTTACAGCCCGTCCCCTTTAGCCACTCGGGCACCCCTCCATATGAGCCGCGCCAGCCCGGCCGAAGCCGGATGCCAACGCTCCCCGCCGGCGCGATTCCGCCGCGGGTGCCTGCTATATGCGCACTGCCGCGGCGGGTGTCAACATGCAAAGAGAAGTCAAGGACACGGACGCCACGATGAACTATGGTGTGGAAAAACGCCGATGTGGAGAATGCCATGAAACACGGTGGCAGACGTGAACGGCGCCCCGGCGGCTGCTCCTCGCCGCTGGCCGAGGGCGAGGAACTGCTCTACGGAATCCACACCGTGCGCGAGGCGCTGGGCAACCCGGCGCGGCGCGTGCTGCGGGCGTTCGCCACGAAGAACGCGCTGAACAAGCTGGAACGGGATTTCCGCACCGCCGGCATCACCCCGGAAGAGGTGTCGCCGAAGGAACTGACGAAGCGGCTGGGCGAGGATGCGGTGCATCAGGGGGTGCTGCTGTTCGCCGAGCCGTTGCCGGAACCGACGCTGGCGGACGTGGCCGCGGAACCGGGCATCCTGCTGCTGCTGGATCAGGTCACCGACCCGCACAACGTCGGGGCCATGCTGCGCACGGCCTGCGCCTTCGGCGCGCGCGGCGTCGTCACCACCCGGCGCAACGCCCCGGCCATGGCTTCCGGCGTGCTGGCCAAGGCCGCCTCCGGCGCGCTGGAGCACGTGCCGCTGGTGCGGGTGACCAATCTGGCCCGCGCCATGAGCGAACTCAGGCGCGATCATGGCTTCACGCTGTGGGGGCTGGACAGCGACGGCGAGGCGGTGCTGGATTGCGCCACGAACGTGCCCGAGCGCATCGCGCTGGTGCTGGGCGCGGAGGGCAAGGGGCTGCGGCTGAAGACGCGCGAGCATTGCGATGCCATCTTCAGGCTGGACATGCCCGGCGCCATCCGCTCATTGAACGTGTCCAACGCCGCGGCCATCGCCCTGTTCGCCCTGCACCAGGGGCGGCGCGAATCCTGACTCGTCACCCCGGCGGAAGCCGGGATCTCGGACCGCATGCGCATGAGTCCATCGCACGAGATCCCGGCTTTCGCCGGGATGACGGGAAATGGCCGGAACAAGAGCGGAAAGCCACGAAGGGAATCGAAGGAGGAATGCGCCGATGAACAATACCACGCCAACGCACCGCATCATCCGCTATCGCCTGCTCACCGGGCCGGACGACGCCGGTTTCTGCAAACGCGTGAGCGCGGCGCTGGCGGAAGGATGGGAGCTGTATGGCTCGCCCTCCATCTCGGTGAGCGGCGAGAAGGTGATGGTGGCGCAAGCCGTGATCCGGCGCGAAGAGCAGGCCTGATCAGGCCACCTCATAGGGTGGCTTGTGCAGCCCCTTCGGCGAGGAGGTGAAGATTTCCGCGCCCACCTCCGTGATGCCGATGGTGTGCTCGAACTGGGCCGACAGCGAACGGTCGCGGGTGACCGCCGTCCAGCCGTCCTTGAGAATTTTCACGTGTGGCTTGCCGAGGTTGAGCATCGGCTCGATGGTGAAGAACATGCCCGGCTTCAGCTCGATGCCGGTGCCCGGCTGGCCGTAGTGCAGGATGTTCGGCGCGTCGTGGAACAGTTTGCCCAGGCCGTGGCCGCAGAAGTCGCGCACCACCGAGCAGCGGTTGGCCTCGGCGAAGGTCTGAATGGCATGGCCGATGTCGCCGGTGGTGGCGCCGGGTTGCGCCGCGGCGATGCCGCGCATCATGGCCTCGTAGGTGACGTCGATGAGGCGCTGCGCCTTCGGTGAAATTTCGCCCACCGGATACATGCGCGAGGTGTCGCCATGCCAGCCATCGACGATGAGGGTGACGTCGATGTTGACGATGTCGCCCTCCTTGAGAACCTTCTTCTCGTCCGGAATGCCGTGGCAGACCACGTGGTTGACCGAGGTGCAGATGCTCTTCGGAAAGCCGCGATAGTTCAGCGGCGCGGGCACGGCGCCGTGATCCATGGCGAACTCGAAGGCCAGCCTGTCCAGCGTCTCGGTGCTCACGCCGGGCCGCACGTGTTCGGTGAGCATGTCCAGCGCCGCCGCCGCCAGGCGGCCGGCCTTGCGCATGCCCTCGAAGGATTCCTCGCCCCACAGCTTGATCTGATGGGTGCTGGCGAACGGCGCCTCCTCGCCGCGGATGTAGCGCGCCTGTGTGTGCATTTCGTATCCGCCTTCTTTTCAGTCCTGTCCTGGCTCCAATACCGGGATCGTGCGCGTGGCCACCACTTCCTGCGGGCTGATGCAACAGGCCAGCGCATACATCTCAACGCCCGCCTCTCTCGCGCGGCGCCATTCCTCCACATAGCCCGGATCGATGTCCGCCGCCAGCGCGCAACGCCCGGCATCGGTGCGCTGGCACATGTAGATCATGGCGGCGCGGCCGGCGCCGCTTTCCACGATGCGCGCCAGCTCGCGCAGGTGTTTGGCGCCGCGGGCCGTCACCGCGTCGGGGAACTCCGCCAGCCCCGGCCGGCGCGAGAGCGTCACGTTTTTCACTTCTATATATACAGGCGGCCTGTCCGGCGCTTCCAGCAGCAGGTCGGCGCGGCTGTTCTCCGAGCCGAATTTCACCTCGCGGCGGATGACGGGATAATCCGCCAGTTCGGGAATGAGGCGCGAGCGGATGGCCTCTTCCGCCAGGCGGTTGGGCAGGCCCGTGTTCAGCCCCACCAGCGCCAGCCCGGCAGGGCCGTTCACCTCCACCAGCTCCCAGCGGTGACGATACTTGCGTTTCGGATCGTCGGAGACGGACAGCCATACGCGGTTGCCCTCGTCCAGCAGGCCCATCATGGAGCCGGTGTTGGGCGTGGAGGCGGTGATCAACTCGCCGCTCCCCTCCAGGATCACGTCGGCAAGAAAGCGCTTGTAGCGGCGCACGAGGCGCCCCGGCACCATGGGCTGCGGCAGTTTCATGGCGGGATACTCTTTCCATTGTTCTTGCGGAACATGGCAGCACGACTCATCGGAGGCAAGCCCGCAGCATGGAAAGACTCGGTCGCGGCGCCGTTCGACTCGCTCCCGCGAAGGTTGTTTCCGCTTGTCTAAAAATAAAGGACAAATTTACTTTGTCTTTTTGTCCGATCTTAATTTGCAGCCCGTATCTTTTGACTCGAAGATCGGGAGAAAAATAAACAGAAAATTACTTCTCCCGGTGACGACAGGGACATAACAGGGCAAGGTGTCAGACAGATGAACAGGCAAGTCACCCGGGAGTTCTACGCCGAGAGCAAGCCGGCGCCGGCTCCCATCAAGAACAAGTATCTGGAGGCGGTCAGCCTCATCGAACGGCTGCACCGGCGGCTGCTGGAGGTCATCAAGGCCGAGTTCGAGCGGCACGGGCGCACCGACATCAACCCGGTGCAGGCGCTCTTGATCTACAACATCGGCGACGACGAGCTGTCCGCCGGCGAGCTGAAGGCGCGTGGCTATTATCAGGGGTCGAACGTCTCCTACAACCTGAAGAAGCTGGTGCAGGCGGGCTATGTCTCGCACCAGCGCAGCAAGGCCGACCGCCGCGCGGTGCGCGTGAAGCTGACCGAGAAGGGCCAGGAGGTGCGGCGGCTGGTGGACGAGCTGTATGAGCGCCAGATCGTGCCCATCCGCGAGGTGCTGGGCATGAACGAGGAGGAGTTCGAACGCCTGAACAAGGCGCTGGCGCGGCTGGAGCGCTTCTGGACGGATCAGGTGCTGTATCGGCTGTGATCCGCGGCCTCCATCCTCGGATGCGGACTTGCCAGGTCGCCCGCCGTTTCTCTTCTCCCGGCCCCACCGCCATGACCGGGATAGCGAAACGGCGGGCGCCGCACTTCGGAAAATGATTCCGATGATTGCAGTATCTGACTGATATTACACAGATATACCGTTTTCGTTCTGGTAATGATTCAAATACTTCACACTTTGATTCAATTCGGCAGGGCTTTTTTGCGCTGAGGCGCATCGC